>NZ_QPET01000033.1:0-25873 GCF_008368855.1 Bacillus sp. TE8-1
AAGAATAGGTAAAAGAAAGAGCAACGTGTTGCAAGTTAAGGATTTAAGGAAAGCAAAGCGCAAAAGGAATGCAAGTAAAGAAAAATAGGTAAAAGAAAGAGCAATCTGTTGCAAGTTAAGGGGTTAAGGAAAGAAAGACGCAAAATCTTGTAAATATCTGTTACAATAAATTAAATATAATAGTAGTAAGAAACCTTATAATGAAAACTACTTTGTTGTGATCCATGGTTTAGGGAGGAATATAAAGTGGATAACTTAATACAAATGTTTCGAGATGCATTACTAATCTCTGAGCCAATTTATAAAACGAATGAGCTAGTATGGGAGAAGTGGAATGCATACTTTAAAGATGTTGAAAACAACAATAATAAAGTATTAACCTCACCCCATGCTTCTTCATCATTTACTGCATTAGTGTCTTGGTTAGAAAAAAAGCAAGAATCCGGTATTACATTAGTACAAATTTATGCGAAAATTGATTCCTATAAGGAAGAAATATATAAAGAAATTGAAGGATTTATAGAAAAAGAATTTCAAAATGTAGCACCTTCAAGTTCAAAAATATTAGAAAATGATCAAAATATAGACAAGACAAACGTAGTAAACCATGAGGATTATTATGAGGTAAATAACTCTGCTGTTTATTATAAGCTAAGAGATGGGATTGCAAAAAATCAATTTGAAGAAGATGAGTTAAGTAAGGTTTTACAATATCCTATTGATACAAAATCTTCTAATGGTGTAGCACAGCTTTCTTCACACAAAGATGAAGATTTAAGACTTACAAATATAGAAGAAGCTGCTCGGTGGAATACCCTTGTCGATGATGTAATGAGTAATATGGATGATTTAACGGCAGATTGTTTAGATGCAATTACAATACAATGGATAAACGAAGCAAAATCTCCAGACGAATTCATTGATTTTTCTTATGAGCAAGTTTTAGAGATGTGTAACATTCCAAAAACAGTAGTTAAAAATAAAGAATACTATAGAGCGGAAGATAAAATTAAAATAGCAAAGAGAATTGCGGCTTTAGCAAGTATTTTTATCTATTTAAATGATGATAATGAAGTCGTAGTATTAAATGACCGTGAAGACGATGGGGAGCGACTAGAATTAAAGCGTGAGGTTGTTAAACGATTATTTGTATTAGATTCGGTTGTATTGTGGAGGCATAGTGTTACAAATGAATATATGGGTATTGAATCTTGTCGTATTAAACCAGGTAGCTTTTTAACCAATTATTTATACGGATCAAATAATACAACGGCATTATTGTCTAAAAAAGCACTTGAATACAATAGTTATAGACACAAATATCATAAAAGGTTAATTCGATACTTAACATGGCAGTGGAGAATTAGACAAATGTATTCATCATTGAAAAAGCCATATTCTATAGGAGGGGATAAGGGATTACTATCAGTAATGGATATCCCAAAAGATTGGAAGCCAAATCGTATTAGAGAACAATTAGAAAATGTTCTAATGGATTTAGAAAATGAAAAAGTAATCTCTCATTGGGAGTATAGTGATCCGCTTGATGAACAACAAATTGGAAAACGTAACTGGTTTAAAAATTATTATGCAAACTTAGGAATAACGATTTTACCACCTGAGGAAATGCTACAATCAATGGATAGGGTAATTGAAAAGAAAAGTATAGAAGAACCTCAAGAACAATTACCTGAAGTAACAGTTGTTAAAGAGGTAAAGAAGACTGTAGAATCAGTTGAACAAATAGAGAAGAAGATCCGTGACCAAATACTGAAGGTACACAATGAAAAAAAAGTAAGCATACGTGAAATAGCAGATGAAATTAGTATTTCTCCGTCTACATTATCTAGGTTTTGCAATTATAAAACAAAACGTTTATCTAAAAAGGCATTAGAAAAGCTAACGAAATGGTGTGAAAGACAAGAAATATTAGAGAAGATGTAACATGAGCTAAAAATCTCTATTAGAAAAAACACATACAATTTGTATGTGTTTTTTTCTAATAAAGAATAGTAACTACCTACTAAATATTAAAATTGTTATTAATATTGTTTTGTGAGAATGAATTCAATTAAGATATTAATTGAAAATATTAATTGGGAGGATGTTAGAGATGGAATTAAATAATTGGGATGGAATTAGTATTGAAAAAAGTACAAATGTTAACAAGGAAGAAATGGAGTTGTTATTACTAGCTGACCCTTCAATAGAAGTAGTTAATGGATACCTAAAAAAGGGAGAATGCTTTGTTTTAAAAAAAGATACGGTTACTGTAGGTATTATGATTTTAATTCCTACTTGCCCTGAAACAATTGAGATTATAAATATAGCAGTTTCCGAAAAAGAGCAAGGAAAAGGATATGGGAAATATTTACTTAAATTTGCTATAGACTATGCTAAAAAAGAAGAATATAAAACTATAGAAATAGGCACGGGAAATTCTAGTTTAATGCAATTAGGCCTTTATCAAAAATGTGGTTTTAGAATAACCAGTGTGGATAAGGATTTTTTCTTACGAAATTACAATGAAGAAATATATGAAAATGGTATTCAATGTATGGATATGATTAGGCTAACGCAAAATTTATAAAAATTATTTGTACATAAAAATCGCAATACCCATTAAATATGGAGAGTTGCGATTTTTTTTGTTGTAATGCGTTATTATGATTTGTGGATAGCATTAGTGAGTATATGTATTTAAGAATTATTACAAAATCAACAAGTGTTAATATATTTATCTGTTATGTCAACAATTTGAATATATTTCAAATTGTTTTTTATAATTCAGATAGATCTTTTTCCATTAATTTTAATGAAAAGTAAAAAACATAAAATTTATACATTTTAGTTATGGTTAAATATTCATTTAAACATCCAACAAATGGAGTTTATTGGATGATTATATGCGTGATTTTTTCTTTATTT
The DNA here is from genome assembly GCF_008368855.1 of Bacillus sp. TE8-1. NCBI lineage: Bacteria > Bacillati > Bacillota > Bacilli > Caryophanales > Bacillaceae > Bacillus > Bacillus sp. TE8-1. The sequence goes on from NZ_QPET01000033.1 coordinate 2,929, forward strand.
AAGGATGAAAATTGTACTAAATGTAGATATAACAACTATTATGTTGTTTTAATGATATAAAAATATTTGATTTTTCAAAGAGAGAATTTTCGGAATAATAAACATTATTATATATTGAGAAAGTAAAAAAATAGAAAAATATCAATTGAATCCCAAAAAATTACGTGTGAATATTATAGATATAAATAACACCTTGATATTTCAGATGAGTTTTCTACAAATTTAGATGTTTATTGAATTAGGAGGATTGATAGTGCTAAAAATGTAGTTTGTTGCTAATTCAGTATTTTATATGCATCCATGGGATTTTAGAACGCACAGTTATTATTTGCTAGTATGCATTTTAATATCAAATCTTTTGGGGAAGTGATAAGTAATGGTCACAGTATTAAATAATGAAACTAAAAGTTTATTAGTTGAAAAAATTGCAAATAAAAATGCGTGTATTGGATATGTAGGCCTAGGTTATGTTGGACTACCATCGGCTCTTAAATGTTTAGAAGTAGGTTATGCGGTAAGAGGTTTTGATAAAAATTCAGCAAAAATAAGAAAACTAGAACGTGGAATAAGTTATATCAGTGATATTCAAGATACTGAAATCCAAGATGCTTTACATACAAACAGATTTTTTGTTAGTACAGAAATGAATGATATAAACGAATGTGATGTTGTAGTTATATGTGTTCCTACACCATTAGAAAGAACTAGTAAACAACCAGATTTAACATATATTCATTCAGCAGTTGATGAAATAGTTAAATACATTAAAAAAGGTACATTAATTATCTTAGAAAGTACTACTTATCCAGGTACTACAAGAGAAGAAGTTTTATACAAATTAGAACAGAAAACTAATTTTAAAATTGGTGTAGATATATTTGTAGCATACTCTCCAGAGCGAATCGATCCTGCAAATCAATCGTTTTCAATTCAAGATATTATAAAAATCGTAGGTGGAGTTACATCTAATTGTACCGATTGTGCAGCAGCTTTCTATAGTAACTTAATTAAGGATATTCATAAGGTAAGCAGTCCAGAAGTAGCAGAGACAGCTAAGTTATTAGAAAATACGTATCGTTTTATAAATATCGCTTTTATTAATGAAATGACACAAATTTGTAATGAGTTAAACATAAATATCTGGGAAGTAATTGATGCCTCAGGAACTAAGCCATTTGGATTTCAAAAATTCTATCCTGGCCCTGGCGTAGGAGGACACTGTATTCCGATTGATCCTATTTATTTTAAGTGGATTGCAAATAATAAGGATTTAGCAACAAAAATGATTGATGTGGCAAGAGAAATTAATGAAAACATGCCTAAGTACGTTCTTAATAGAGCACTACAGTTACTAGATGATAAAGATGGTAAGGATATTCTTATGGTTGGTGTTGCATATAAAAAGAATGTTAATGATGCTAGGGAATCGCCAGCTTTGGATATTATGAATGATTTAATGATAGAAGACTATAACGTGGATTATTACGATCCGTTTATAGAGGAACTCATTGTGGGCGATAACACATTGAAAAAATCTATAGATTTAAACCTAAGTCAATTAGACAAATACACTTTAATTATTGTTCATACGGATCATGATTGCATTAATTTTAAATTGCTTAATGAGGTAAATTGTTTAATTTTAGACACAAGAAACATATTTAAAGATGAATCAGTATATAAAAAAAATATTATAAGTTTGTAGGTGATTACATGGTAGAGTTTATTCCTTTTTATCGACCGGAAATCAATGATGAAGATATAGAGAGGGTAGTTTCTGCCCTTAAATCTGGATGGCTTTCAAAGGGGCCAAAAGTGATAGAGTTTGAAGAGAATTTAAAAGAATATCTGAATACTGAACATGTAGTAAGTTGTAATTCAGGGACTGCCGCATTACATTTAGCATTACTGTCTCTGGGAGTTGGATTAGAAGACGAAGTAATAGTTCCAAGTTTTACTTTTTGTTCAAGTGTAAACGTTATTATGCATGTAGGTGCAAAACCTGTATTTGTAGACATAGATGAAGAGAATTTATGTCTTGATCTTCAAGATGTTAAAAGAAAAATTACTAAAAAAACGAAAGCAATTATTGCAGTTCACTTTGCTGGATATCCGGCTAAATTAAAAGAACTTCAAAAATTATGTAAAGAATATGGACTGTTTTTGATAGAGGATGCAGCGCATGCATTAGGAACAAAATATGATAATACTTTAATTGGTACACATGGAGATGTTATTTGTTTCAGTTTTTATGCCACAAAAAATATAACAACAGGTGAAGGTGGAGCGTTAGTCACTAAAAATGAATCGATTGCTGAAAAAGCTAGATTATATGGTTGGCATGGTATCACCAAAAATGCATGGAATCGTTATGGTGAAGAAGGAAGCTGGCGTTATGATGTTCTATTACCTGGGTTTAAATATAACATGATGGATCTACAAGCTAGCTTGGGTATTAGTCAATTAAAAAGAGCTGATGAAATGATTGAAAAACGTAAGAGAATAGCTGAAAGGTACCAAGAGGAATTAAAAGAGGTTCAAGAGTATATAACGTTACCTAATTATACTAACGATCCAAGTGTAAAACATGCATGGCATTTATTTGTTATAAAAATTAATTCTAATTCTCCTGTTAGTAGAGATCAGGTAATTCAAGAAATGAAAAAGAGAAATATTGGGCTTAGTGTTCACTTTATTCCTGTTCATATGCATCCGTATTATGAAGAGAGATTTAACGTATATTTACCTAAAACAGAAGAGATATTTAATCAAATTATTTCATTACCACTGTATAGCGCTCTTACAGACAATGAAGTTGAACATATTATAACGTCTTTAAAAAGTCTATATCAATTAAAAATAGGGAGGTAAATATTTATGAAAATTGGGGTTATTGGTGGCAGCGGATTTATTGGTAAGCATGTTACAAAGGAGTTACTAGCAAGGGGGTATGAAGTAGTTATATTTGATAAATTTAAACCGAGTATTGATGTTCCTTTTAAGGAAATTGATATTTTAGATATTGCAACATTAAGAGAAAATCTTATTAATGTCGATGGGGTAATCCATTTAGCTGCATTAGTGGGTGTTGATAATTGCCGTTTAAATGAAGAAGATGTAGTGAGGGTGAACTTTGAAGGTACGAAAAATATTGTACAGGTTTGTAACGAAAATGGCATAGAAAAATTATTGTTTTCTTCCAGTTCGGAGGTATATGGGGATGGAGTGAGTGTTCCGTTTAAAGAAAATGATATTAAAATCCCAAAATCAGCTTATGGAAAATCTAAATTAATGTCCGAAGATTATTTGAAAGAATACGCTAGTAATAGTTTGAAAATTAGAGTGGTACGTTATTTTAATGTATACGGTTCACAACAAAATGATAACTTTGTAATTTCTAAGTTTTTAAAACAAGCTCATAGTGGTGAAGATATCACTATTTATGGAGATGGACAGCAAATTAGATGTTTTAGTTATATAAGTGATATTGTTAACGGAACTATACTAGCCTTTGAATATGAAGGAGAAAACTTTGCAGATTTTAATATTGGCAATAACAAACCTATATCTATGGAAGAACTAGCAATAAAAATTAATGAATTAATGGGCAATAAAAGTAAAATTAAATTTCTTGATTTAGGTGAAGAGGGAGTCCGAAATTCTAGCATTGAAATCTTTAGAAGAATCCCTTCAATAGAGAAAGCTAAATTATTTTTAAACTATCAACCAATTATTTCATTAGATAAAGGACTAGAGATAATAATAGGGGAGAAGTATGGAAACACAGTATCTATATCCTAAGAATCCAAAGAAAATTAAGTATCCCATATATTCTTCTCTTTGGAGTATATCTGATCATGTATTTTTTTTGAAAAGTGTATATAGACCTAATGATTCTAAACTTAAAAAAAGTCTTCAAGCTCTTTATCCGGATGCAGAAATTGTATTAACTAATAGCGGTACATCTGCATTAGTAGTTGGTTTAAAGTACCTAAAAGTGGCAAAGGGAGATGAAGTAATTCTATCAAACTTTAATTGTCCTAATGTGATAGAAGCAATATTAACGGTGGGAGCAAAACCTGTATTAATTGATTTAAACACTAATCATTCAATTTCTCTTAATAAAATAAAAAAACATTTGAATGCTAATACAAAGGCAATTATTCTTACGCACTTGTATGGATGTCATGACGATTTAGAAATTATTGACTGGGCTAGAGAAAATAATATTTATATCATCGATGATGCTGCACAAGCAATGTTTTCTTATCAAAATGGAAAGCCAGTTGGTAGTTTAGGCGACATTGGTATTTTAAGTTTTGGGGGAACGAAACCAATCCCAAGTATTGGGGGAGGAGCGTTACTTCTTAATCGTACAATAAGTGAATTATGTGACATGGATGAAGAAAAGAAGGAAGAAGTGATTTTAGATTATAAGAATCATTTAAAAACACAATTAGCTATAAAAATAAAAAAGAGTAGAGTACTGAGTTTATTTACTAATTATTGGAGGAAATTAGAGATTCTGCCCTCCTATAATAATAGTAAATTAGATTCTCTACCGGAGAAAACGGAAGTTATAAATCCCAAAAGAATGTCTATAGTACGTTCATTGTTAATTGATAAACACCTACAGAAAACAAAGAAGATTTTAGAAATAAATATATACAACGCTAGTCTGTGTTATACAATGCTGCAGGAAATTGAAGCAAAGTATGGCGTTAAGATTATATTTTCAGCTCAGAATGTTTATTTAAACTATTTTACCATTATATTCAAAGAATCATCTGATAGATATGAGTGTTCTGTACATTTAGCGGAAAAAGGTATACAAACTTGTTGGAATTACTTACCCCTGAGTGAGATCCCTATTTTTTCGAAGTACGCAACTGAGTCAGAAAATATAGATTATTTATGGCCAAGGGTATTATCAATACCTTTTAAATATCCTTTAGTGAATAAGGACCTTAAGTATATATGTAGTCAAATTCTGAAATATTTAGATAATAAGAATTAAAAGGTGATTATATGGAAATCGAAATATGTACTGACGCCCAATATTGGGATGCCTGTATGGAAGAATACAATGGTTCTGTATTTCATAGTTACGAATGGGGAAAGTTAATGGAATTATTACCTGGTGTTCAATTTTTCCCAGTACTAATAGAAACACGAGATACAGTAGTTTTAACTCCTATGTATGTACAGAATGGTAGGCTTTTGGGAAGTTTAATTGGTTATGGAGGTCCAATAATAATTGGCCAAGATAAAATAGATTTTTCAGTTTATGAATCCATAATAAATAAGAAGTTTGAAAATAAAATTCAAAAGCTTTTATTACCTATAACGATAAATCCTTTTCAAAGTTATTGTAAAGAAAAGTGGGATTATAAAGAAACTTATATGTTAGACCTACCAAATAGGTTTGAGGATTTATGGACATCGTGTTCTGGGAAAGCTAGGACAAGTGTTAGATATGCACGTAAACAGAATGTTGAAGTTCGCCCTATAACTGTAGCGGAATTAGATGAGTTTTACCAATTATATCAAGAACATAATACAAGTATAGGGGCGAGTTATTCATTTAGTAGAGAGTTTTTTTATCATTTAGTGCTTAATTTACAAGAAAAAATCCTTTTCTTAGGGGCATTCTTAGAAGAAGAATTAATTAGTTCCAGCATTTTTATAATGGATAAAAAGGTTTTATATTATTGGATTAATATTAATAATACTGAAGGGAAAAATTCACAATCTTCATATTTACTACTAAATGATGCGTTTGAATTAGCAATTCATAATAAATTAAAGTATGCGGATTTAGGATATTCACATAATAAAGGGATTGCTAGACCTAAGATATACTGGGGGGCAGCTTTGAAAAAATGTTTTTGTTTAAAAGAAAGGATTTAAACTATGATTATTAGTGGCCACCAACCAAGTTATTTACCTTGGTATGGTTTTTTTGAAAAAATTCATAAATCAGATGTGTTTGTATTTCATGATATAGCACAATTTGAAAAAAAAGGTTTTTTAAATAGGAATCGTATTAAGACTTCACAAGGAGCGTCTTGGCTAACGGTTCCAATACAAACGAAGAATTATAAAGAAATTCCATTTAATGAGTTAAAGATAGACAATACTCAAGATTGGGAACGGAAGCATTGGAAAACGATAAGAATTAATTATTCCAATGCACCTTATTTTAATGTATATAAGGATTATTTAGAGGGTTTTTATTCAGAAGATTGGATTAATTTAAATGATATGAACATGAATTTTATTCATTTTATTATCCGTGAATTAAACATTGATACGGAGCTATATTATGTATCAGATCTAGAAGGGATTACAGGTAAGAAAAGTGATTTTGTATTAGAATTGTGTCAGAAATTTAATGCCAGTACTTATTATTCTGGAAGTTTAGGGCAAGATTATTTAAACGAAAATGACTTTGAGAATGAGAATATAGAAATTATCTACCAAAGAATAAGAGATTATTCTTATAAGCAATTATTTGGAGAATTTATACCACATTTATCTATTTTAGATATTTTACTAAATTGTGGGCCAAAGGAAACAGAAAAATTAATTAAAGGAGTCTAAAATTCTATGAATGTACTTGTATTTGCCGCTCATCCGGATGATGAAATAATTGGTGTTGGTGGAACAATAGCGAAACACGTGAAACAAGGTGATGATGTACATGTTGTAATACTTGCAGAGGGAAAATCTTCTAGAGCTAAAGAATATAAAGAGCTAGATTTAGAGGTTAAGAACTTATCTTATAAAGAAACAGAGGGGGCATGTACTACACTTGGTGTAAAGAGTTTTGCAAGACTAGATTTCCCTGATAATCGTCTTGATACATTACCCTTACTTGATGTAGTGAAAGAGATTGAAAATCACATTGAAAAAGTAAATCCTACAATTATTTATACTCAATATGGTGGAGATATAAATATTGATCATACTGTTGTTTACAGAGCAGTAATGACAGCGACACGCCCTCTGCCAGATACTAATATCAAATGGGTATTTGCATATGAAACTTTATCTTCTACAGAGTGGAATTATAATGAAAAAGATAAGTTTCTTCCTAATTATTTTGTGAATATTGAAGATCATTTGGAGGAGAAATTAAGTGCGATGAGACATTATGAATCTGAGTTAAGGGAATTTCCTCATCCACGCTCTATAGAAGCAATGAGACATAACGCATTTGTATGGGGTGCCAAATCTGGATACCAAGCGGCTGAGGCATTTATGTTAGTAAGGGGGACATGGTAGGTGAAGAGAATATGTTAATACCACAGGTCCCGTTCTTTGGTTTAGATAGTAAACAGATTGATTTAAAATGGGTTGAAAAAGGCTATGGATTAGAAGCAAATATTTTTGATGGGAAATCTTTATTTGATAACTCATATACAAAAAGGTTTTCTGAGGTCCTTTCTTTTGTTCAAACCCTTAATCCATCCTTGTTAACGCTGCATTTTCCTACTGATAATGCAGACTATCTCAATGATGAATTTATTAAAAAGCAACTATATGAATTTATTGACCTTGCTATAAAGTATAATGCATCAGGTATAACAGTGCATGCTAATCAATTTATGAATGTCGCGGAATTTCAAAACTATAATCTTCTTGATAATAGAAAAAGGATTATAGAGTTCTTTAACATGCTAGATGAAGAAATAAAAGGAACTGATATATGGATTGGCGTTGAAAACCTACCCATTATTGGAAACTTGGGCGATGACTTTGATCCTATATTTATATATCCCGAAGATTTTACTGATTTGGTTAATTTGGAGTTATCTAACGTTGGAATAACATGGGATATATGTCATTGGTCTATAACCTATCTTACACGTTTAGGTATTTCTAAATTATTAAGGCAAGAGGAAATTGAATATAAGGATTTTCATAAGTATTTAAGCTTAATGGAACATATTAAACATTTTCATTTTAGTTCTTTTAAACATTTAACGATTCCTTATAGTGAGGTACGTTGCTTTGAGGGAGAGAATCCAGTTAATGGATCTATTGATGAGAGTATATTACATGAAACTTTATTAAAATTGAAGAAAAATACTTTGGATAAAAACATAGGTATTGTATTTGAGGTTCAGGAAACGGATTATACGAATAGAAAGAGGTCATGGGAGACTCTTAATTGGTTTCAAAAGAATATTGCTGGTATGCAAACAAAAATGAATTTTTTGGAGATATAAAAAGCACTATCGGTTTATTTATTTTTACATGCAATTTGAGTTAGAGATTATTTTAATGAACCTTTTCTTCTAAGTAAGTGTGTTAGGAGGGAAGGTTTTACTATTAATCTTTTTTAATTATAGGGAGGACAAATGAAGAAACTAATTCTGACAAAGAAGACTATTGTAACTTTTGGGGTTTTATTGCTTTTCCTTTTTAGTAATTTATCTGGAAAAGTAATACCAGTACATGCTATGACTAAGAACGACCAAAGTTCTCTCATGGCAGATAAAGTTCGTGCTAGTCGAGCTATTGAACATACACGTTTTCTGTCTGAGAAAATTGGTCCACGTCCAAGCGGGACTAAGGAAGAACATAAAGCAGCTATATACATTGGAGATACATTAAAAAAATTAGGGTATGAAGTTGAGTATCAGGCATTTCCTGTACCAGATCAATATATTGGAAGTATCTCTTTTAGTATGTATGGAGAAAAAGAATGGCAAGTTGGAGCAGCATCTAATGCATCTATACCTAAAGATCCTGTAGTGGGGAAGGTAGTTTCTATAGGAAAAGAGAATGATATTAAAAATTCACCTGAATCAATTCATGGGAAAATAGTGTTATTGGAACAAGCTGATACGTATGAGAAATATAATGAACAAGTTGAGTATGCAGCAGAAAAGGGAGCAAAAGCTGTATTGTTATATAGTACGATTGGGGATAGGGGCAACTATGGAGAAGCCTTTAACCCAGTTTTAAAAAAGAAACAAGAAATACCTGTATTTGGGCTTGCTTATAATCAGGGAATAAGAATGAAAGATAAGATAGTGCATAATAAAAATATAGTTAGTTTAAAGGCAAAACACGAAATGAATTTGAGTTCATTAAATGTTATTGCGACAAAAAAGCCCAAATACAAGACAGATAATGAGGATGTAGCAATAATGAGTGCTCATTATGATAGTGTTATCGGAGCACCTGGAGCAAATGACAATGCTTCCGGCGTAGGACTTTTATTAGAGTTAGCATACAATTTTAAAGATATAGAGACTAATAAAGAAATTCAATTCATAGCCTTTGGAGCAGAAGAAAATGAATCTTTAGGTGCTTACCATTATGTTAATCAATTATCTACAACAGATAAGAAACATATTCTAGGGGTTTTTAATGCAGATATGATAGCGACAAGTTACAAACAGGCTAAGGACTTATATGCAATGACACTAGATGGTTCTCAAAATGAAGTAACAAATACTGCGGTAGCTACTAGTAAGGTATTAGGGAAATCGGTTGTATTAACTGGAAAGTTTGATTCTAGTGATCATGTGCCATTTTACGAAGCTGGAATTTCCTCGGCACTATTTATTTGGATGGATGTAGAGAGTTGGAATCCCCTAATTTATCATGTTGAAAAGGTATTCCATACACCTCAAGATACCGTTTTAGAAAATATTTCTCCTCAACGTATGCAGGAGGCACTAGAAATTATAGGGACAAGTTTGTATTACTTTATCAAAAGATAGGTTTTTCGGAGGTTTCAGCATAGCCGGCTAAATTTAGGTTTTAATAATAATATAGTAAAACTTTTGTTGGGATAAAAATATACTTTGAGCATAGGCGAGGTAACTATATGAGGAGTACATGGAAAGAATTAAGGGGGATGGACCTTAATGTCTGGATCCGCTTTATCGGGGAAGCTTTAAACGGTATTGCAATGATGATGTTAATGCCATTTTTTGCATTATATTTGAAGGACAAAGTGGATTCTCTACTTGAGGTAGGTATAATTATAGCCTTATCTCCAATTGCAGCAAGTATTGGTTCATTAATTGGAGGGCATATAGCAGATACTTATGGTCGGAAACCAACTATGGTGCTCTCTATGGCGAGTAATGGGCTACTAATGCTTGTTTTTTTGTTTATTGATGGTTTTATAGCATATGCCATTTTATCTATTGGTTTAGGACTATGTAATTCTTTCTTTGAACCAGCGGCATCTGCAATGGTTACCGATGTAACAGAACCCGAAAAAAGAACTGAGGCATATGGATTACTTAGAATGGCTCATAATATAGGAGCTGCGATAGGCCCTATAATTGGTGCAGCAGTTGTGGTTGTATCAAAAGATGTCATATTTTTGATTACTTCTGGGACCATGCTGTTTTATACAATATTAATGTTATTGTTTCTAAAGGAAACAAAACCTAAAAATATCATAATACAAGAGGAAACACATAAACAGTCAATAAGATTTACGTTAAGAGTTGTTATAAGAGATAGAATATTTCTATTTTATATAGTGACGGGAATCATTATATTTATGGGATTCTCACAATCGGAAGGTATGTTACCACTTCATTTTAGTAATGAGGATACAATGATTTTTGGAAATAGTAATCCATTTCCATATTTAATGACTTTAAATGGCTTATTGGTTGTATGTTTCCAATTTCCTATTTCAAAGTGGTTAACTCACAAATCAATTGGTAAATCAATGCTATATGGTGCCATTCTTTTTGGCGTGGGCCTTTTAGCAATAGGGTGGTTACCAAAGTGGTTTCATGTAATAGACGCAAATGATTTAGGAATCCTAAGCTCATTATTAATAGCTTATACAGTTTATACAGTAGGGGAAATGATTATGTCACCTGTCCAAATGACATTTGTTGCTAATATAGCTCCAGAACATTTGAGGGGGACTTATATGGGAGCGGCTAATTTGCAATGGATTACAGGCAATGTATTTGGACCTCTTCTAGGTGGTGTATTACTGGATCAGCTTTTAGGGCATATATTATTTACAATCTTAGGTGTGGGTTGTATTATTTCTGGATTTGTTTACTTACTATTAGATAGACTTATTGAGAATAGAAGTAAAGAAATACCTATAAAACAAACATCTTAATTTTAATATTGTTAATGAGTTGAAAATTAAATTTTATGTTTTAAGAATTAAATAAAGTGCACGTTTATTAGTAAACGTGCACTTTATTTATTAGTATTTAAATTAACTCATATATATAAATTTTTTAGGTTACGACCTAAGTATATAAAAGTAATTTACTGCTTCTGTTAATCAATTACAACTAAACTTCTTGATCTATCAATATGATTAAGTAACATACGATACTCTTCTTCGTACATAGTTACACGTTGTAGAATGGACTGATTTTCTGCCTCTAAATTTTTTATTTGGTTTTGTAACTTTGTAAATTCATTTGTTTTTTTATAATTTTTTAGAAAGAGAATAATATCATCTAATGTCATAGATAAAGAATTTGTTTCTTTTTTTTGTTCAGAGAGAGAAATATTGTTTCCCACTTTTCGATTTTGTTTTGCTTGTTGTATTTCCTCTTGGTATTGTTTTCTCACGTATGAATTCCAACGAAATCCACAAGCCGCAGGTGTCCGATTTAGTAATTTTGCTACTTCTTTGAATGCAGCTAACTGTGTTCCACCGTTATGAATATTCTGGAGTACTGTTGATGCGAGGAGTAAATCGTTATCGTTAGTCCAGGAATCTTGTCTTGAGATTACCACGTTTTGCCCCCTTTATATGTTTTATATTACATATATGCAATTACCTATAATGATAGAAGCCTAACTTCTATTAAAATATTTAAGACTAAGTGGATGTAATTAGACATTCTTTCTTTAAAATGCGAAATTGCATAAAAAATTAGATTGACTATTTGCTATAGGTGTAACTATAATGGTTACAGTTATGCAGCTAAATTAATAGGTTTGATGGTATGAAGTAGTTGTATTAATGATGCTTAAGCAAATATTAAAAAATGAATGGAGTTGGAAATATAAGAAGCTTATATAAAAAGAATTAAGGCCATATAAAGCATTTTATAATCATATATAAATTAAAAGAGGTGCACATTTTGAAAATTTTTAAGGGAATTATAGTTTCTTCAATTGCGTTAACAGCATTTAATGGGGTGGGTGGATTACTTCCAAGTGATAAATCAGAAGTTGCCTATGCAGCTAGTTACAATTATTCAAATAAGCAATTGAATTCTACTGTACATAAGCAAGCTACTAAACAATTAATTTTGAAATTTAAAAATGAAGTAAATTTACCATATCAGGATGGGGTGGAAAAATTCATTAAAGAAGAAAAACAAGACCCTGAATTAATTAAAATTTTAGCCGAATATCCAAATGTAACTATAAATCGACTTTTTAGTTCTTTAAATCCTAAAGAAATTAAAAATTTAGGTAGAGAAATAAACGACTCCGAACATATTTCTTCCAATTTGCTAAACTATTATATTGTAGAAAATCAAGGTGATATGGATGTACAAGCCTTACTTGCAAAGTTTGAGAAATCATCTCTTATTGAAACGGCATATCTACAGGAAGAAGAAACGCCACCTGAAGAGCGTTTACCAAATTTATCTGTTAATCCATATGATGAGCCTAGACTTACAAGACAAGGTTACCTTGAACCAGCACCATTAGGAATTAATGCACCTTATGCTTGGAGTATAAATGGTGGAGACGGAAAAGGAACAACTTTTGTAGACATGGAGTATGGTTGGTTATTAAGTCATGAAGATTTAGTGAACCAGAAGATAGAATTGATGTCTGGAAAGAATAAGAGTGAACACCATGATCATGGTACCTCAGTATTGGGAATTGTTTCTGCAGAGGATAATAACATAGGTGGAATTGGGATTGCACCAAAGGCTAAGGTAAAGGTTGTATCCCAGATTAGGGATAACGGAAATTATAATACAGCTGATGCTATTTTAAGTGCCGTTAACAATATGCAAGCTGGAGATATTCTTTTACTAGAGGCACAAGCAACTTACGATGGATATGGAGATAAGAACTATTTTCCTGTGGAAGTAAAACCAGACATATTTGATGCAATTCGCATGGGAACAAATAAGGGAATTATTATTATTGAAGCAGGTGCAAACGGTGGAAATGACTTGGATCAATTTAGAGACCGTAATGGTAAACAAGTTTTAAATCGTAATAGTCCTGATTTTAAAGATTCAGGGGCAATTATGGTTGGGGCAGCTTCTGCAAGGGTTCCTCATAAACGTTCATATTTCTCTAATTACGGTAGTAGAGTGGATGTGTATGGATGGGGGAATGCAGTAGATACTACAGATGCTAAACCAAGTGAATTTATAACAAATCTATATACATCTAGTTTTGCTGGAACATCTAGTGCATCGCCTATTATTGCTGGTGCTGCTGCATCAATTCAAGGAATTGCAAAAAATAATCTGGGGGGAGTATATACACCAAGACAGCTGAGGGATATTTTAAGTGATTCTAGTACTGGAACGAAATCTAATGATCCAACTTCTGATAAAATTGGTGTTTTACCCGACTTAAAAGCCATTTTATCTAAACTTGGTTTTTCACCAAACTTAAGCAATGATTCTTCCATTGTATTTCCTGAAGAACAAGAAATAAACAAAGGAAATCAAGGTTCTACTATTACGTTCCCGAAAGAGGATTCCGATAATAGTAAAGGGAACTCTAATTTCATTTTCCCAGAATAATAAAAATACCTCCTATTTAGAATGAGGTAAAATAGTTTACTCAATAAGAACAAAGGATATGGATTCAATAGAAATATGAATTCATATCCTTTTAATTTTATGCTGTTTTTACTACCTTACAAAAACGTAATGTTAGCGTAATGGAAATGAATTTTGGCAGCAAATAGATTAGGATATAATTTTTGTGAGAAAAGATATGAGGTGAGTAATATGAAACGAATAGTGCTTATGTGTAGTGTTTTTGTTTTCTTTACAGTAATATTAACAGGTTGTAACCTAAACCGTCTTGGTACAGATACATATTATGTGCAAATTACCAAAGATGGTGAAAAATTAAAAGAGAAAAATGTAAATGGGGATACGACTTACCAATATAAATTACCTGGATTTGATAAGGATGGTAAAGAGAAAGAAATGGAGTTTACAGCGTTAAAAAACCTTCGTAAAGAAGCATTTTTACGTATATATTACTCTGAGAAAAAAGGTGTGAAATCTTGGGAAGAGGTTAAGAAAGACGAACTCCCTACAAAAGTAAAAGAAAAATTAAAGGTGGATTAATATATATAAGTCTTTGTTAGAGCAATATATCCTCAAATTATTAGAATGTATATTAAAATAGGCTAAAGTTCTTCAGAGTTATAAAAGTAAGAGGCTGACAGTTATTGTCAGTCTTTTGCTTTTGCAAGAAGAAAATATAAAAGACATTTAACAGGCGAAGTGTTGGATTATAAACGATTATTTAAGATTCAAAGCTACAACATACCTATTCCTGAACTATAATAATTTTAGGCCAGAAATAAGCTTCTAGTTTTGGTTAAGTATTTGTATTAGTTTAAAGGCTTGATGATTGGTTATGATATAATAAAATTCAAGTATACTAAGGGGGATTAATGAGATGATTTTTCAAAGCATGATAACAGCTATTATAGAAAAATTACAAGAGACGGTGAATCCCTATTGGATAATTGTGTTTGGATCAACGGCTGAGAATAGAGAACGAGAAGATAGTGATATTGATATAGCTTATTTAAGTGACACAACTTTAGGGAACTATGAACGTTTTTTATTAGCACAGGAGTTAGCTAACATTGTTCATAGAGATGTTGATTTAGTTGATTTATCCGAAGCTTCTACAGTTTTTCAAGCTCAGATTATACATACAGGAAAGACAATATTTTGTTCGGATGAAAAACGTAAGGTTATTTTTGAAATGAAAACCTTAAAAATGTATTCAAAGTTGAATGAAGAACGACAGATAGTATTTGATGATATAAAGAAAAGAGGTTCTATATATGAAGAATGAGGTTATTTTAAATAAAATTTCTACAATAGAGCGTTGTATAAAAAGAATCCAAGATGTATATGGAAATGACCCTGAAAATTTAGAGGACTTTACAAAACAAGATTCAATAATATTGAACATACAAAGAGCTTGTGAAGCGAGTATTGATTTAGCAATGCATATTGTTGCAGGGAAAAAATTAGGACTACCCCAATCTAGTCGAGAGGCCTTTGATTTATTAGTTACAGCAGGACTACTTAGCGCAGAGCTGGCAAATAAGTTAAAGGCGATGGTTGGATTTCGTAATATTGCTGTACATGATTATCAAAGTGTAAATTTAGATATTGTTCGGCAAATTATTGAAAAACATTTAACTGATTTTAAACTATTTACAAAAGAAGTTATGGGGATATTAGAATTTTAGGTAAAAGAATAGAATAATTAAGTTAAGATAAATTAAAAAAGAGATCTAATAAATAGGTCTCTTTTTTAATTTCGAAAAACATTAAATAAAACCAGTCTCCATTCTTCACCGATAAACACATTAAAATAAATAGTAACGAATCTAGTGTGAAATTTTTAAGTCGATAAATATGAAATTAAAAATCATGTTTAGTAGTCTATTAATTATTATAGTTGTTCTGGTAGGCTACAACTTTGATGTCATCGATTTAAAAAATATAAGCAGAAGATCCAATAATTACAGAAATATTGTACCGCCTAATATTAAATTCTATAAAGTGTTATTGTATTAAGGAGGGGAAATATAAAAACTTTAGCATTATTATTTATAGATGTGATGGCTATCATATCTTTAGTATTGTTATATAAGGGAGAGCTAAAAATTAGCTGTATTTTAATGCTTATAAAAATTGCATGTTTTTGGTTATACGTACATAAACGTTCGGAGTCCTTAAATATTGCTATGAATATAGTGAAACAATCAAGATAAAAGAAAAAAGTTTTTTAAAAGATATTACTCCTTGCTTTAGTTTTATTCCAGAAATTAAGAAAGGTGATGTTAATGAAAAAATATTGGCATAAGCTATCGTTGCTTCAAAAAAATGTATTACTAACGGTATTAGTAATTCTGACCCTTGTTGGAAGTATGGGAGCGTTAAGTTTTAATATGTTTCAAAGTAGTTTGATGTCTATATTTGAGAGGCAGTCTTTTGAAACAGGTGATGCGGTATTAAATCAATTAGATCTAGAAATAGTAAAAGATGTAGCAAAAGACCCCACAGCACAAAGAGTGAAGAAAGAAAAATTGAAAGAGCAATTAGATAAAGCTATAAAAGATATGAAAAGTGTTGGGCAAACATATGTTACAGGAGCCAAGCTAAATGATAAAGCTGAATTACAAATAGTAGCTTTGGATACAAAGTTAGCAAATACTGTTTCTGTAAAACCAGGTGAATATTATGAGCAGCCTACTTATTGGATGAAAACATATGATAAAGTAATACAAACAAAACAGGCACAAATGACAGAAGTGTATGAAGATGAATTAGGGTTCTGGGTAACAATTTTAGAGCCAGTTACAGATGAAAATAAAAATATAATTGCAATTGTTGCAGCGGATTTGGATGCTTCTATTATTCCTCTTACAAAGAAAAACTTTATGATACAAGGTTTACTATTTATTATAATTTCATTAACTATCGCAATTACAATTCAAATATTTATCTCACGAAACTCTCTATCGCCCTTAAAGGATTTACAAGAAGGGTTACGTAAAGTTGGTGAAGGGGATTTAAGTATTAAATTGAATGAAAGATCTGATGATATAGGGATAACTAATACCTATTTTAATAATACTATTAAAAAGTTCAATAGTATTATAGATAAAGTAAGGCAGACTGCTGAGCAGGTTTCGACATTTTCACAGGAATTATCGGTAAGTACAAAAGAGAATAGCATAGCCTTTAAAGAAATTGCAAGTGCTATTACAGGATTAAATTTAGGAGCACATTCTCATGAATATGTAGTGCAAAAATGTTTAGGGATTGTTCAAGAAATGGAAAGTAAGATGAAAGAAATTAAAGGAGCTGCAAAACAAGTTGGCAATGCTTTGGAAGACATGGACCAGCATTCTGTAGAGGGAAAAGATTTGATTAAGCAAATCTTGAATCAAATGAAAAGAATCAAAGATACAGTTCAGGATGTATCTTCTAGTATTTATGCATTAGAAGTACGATCTAAGGAAATTCATGAAATTCTTACTGTAATTACAACCATTTCAAATCAAACAAATTCATTAGCTTTAAATGCTTCTACTGAATCCTCATGTGCTGGAGAGATGGGAGAAGAATTTTCAGGTGTTGCGGACGAGGTACGTATATTAGCGGAAAGAACCGAGGCATCTGCAAGGGATATAGCTAAATTAATTGGTGAAACCCAGGCTGAAGCAGAAAGAGCTGTAAAATTCATACAGAAGAGTTCAAAGGAAGTTGAATCAGGAATAACACTTGTTCAAAGTAGTGGTGCTTTCTTTGAAAAGATTTCAGAATCTGCACAATCTGTTACAAATCAAATTAAAGCGAATTCGAATAATTCAAGTGACATTCTAAAAGATAATCAAACAATTGTTCAGTTTGTAAATGAATTATCACACATTGCAAATACATATGTGAATAGCAGTAGTAATGTGGAAACAAGTATGAAAGAGCAAGAACTATATGTACAAGATATTGCAGAGTTAGCAAATTCTTTGAATTGGCTCTCGCAAGAGTTACAGGGGTTAATAGGGGAATTCAAAAGTAAGTAGGATAGAAGAAGGTGTAGGTATAGAGTATGACCTATACCTTTATTTATTCCCACATCAGAGATGAAAGCTTAGGTATATATGAAAAATAGCTAAACGAATAATTTTTTTGCATATTTTGTTGGAAATAGAGCATGATATTACCAAATTCAACGGAGGTGTTTAAAAAATGCAAATTCGCGAAAATAATAATTCAAACGAAATCTTAATAGCAGCGGCAGCAAGTGCAATTGAGCAAATGAAGTATGAAATTGCTCAGGAGTTTGGCGTTACACTTGGACCAGATTCAACATCACGAGCAAATGGTTCAGTAGGTGGAGAGATTACGAAACGTTTAGTTCGTATGGCGCAAGAGCAGTTATCTGGTCAATATAAAATTCACTAAAGTTAAAGGTATATCCCATTGAAGGGATATACCTTTTTAATTTGCTTTTAAAGAGGATCGTTACATTTTTTATTGTTGGTTAAGTTTAGAAACCGCAAATTTAGCTGTGAAATTCATTTTCTTCATGTAAGAAGAATTTACTCCTGCTTGAAATTGAACAGAAATATTACCATCTTTTTGTGCTTTGAATACGCGACCATATGGTGAATTAGCATTGTATGTGCCAATTACTTGATTATCTGCATCAAAGACTGTATAAGAAATTGGGAACCCGGAATTTTGTACAAAGACTGTAAGTTCTTCCCCTTTACTAAGATTAAATGATTCTTTTTGAGAAACTTCATAGGAATTCATAGAGTAATATTTTGTAACTTCTTGAATTTCTAAATTCGTAGTTGCCGCACTCGCTTTTGGTGCCTCTACTCCTGGTAAATTCATACCTGATAGTAGTGCAATTCCTAGTGCCCCTGCTAAAATAACTTTTTTCATAATGCTAGTTCCTCCTTTAATATATTTTGAGATTTGAAAAGGAAGTGAAAATACCACTCCTTGAAACCATTATAGTTACAATGAGAATGATTTTCAATATGGTTTGATATGTAATTCTGCATACATAAGGTGGCGCTATAAGATAATCTATCTGAGATTTAGAATATTCTTAGAAGAAGAGGAGGACAAATTTTTAAAACTATGAATGGAATTGTAGCGGTTTTTTTATATACGTTGGTTTTATAAGTGAATATTTCGTTGAGTTTATTTTTGTTCGTTTACTTTAAATGAAATATTTTCATGTTGATAAAGTTTTATGAATTGGGATTATTGAACAAAAATGAGATATTGTGTGTTATGCTAAAGGAGTAACAAAGCACACCATCCTGATAATATTGTGTATATTTACCCTATGTATGTCGTTTGTATTAGAAATAAGAAGTCTCTTAAAAAGAGACTTCTTATTTTTGTATGGAGGGGTTATTACAGATGATTGATTACTATCAGATATTTTTAATTACCATGGCAGGTATTTCCTTATTTTTTTATATACAACATGCTGGAAAATCAACGAAAAGAAACAAATGGAAGTTTTTAATTATAGTATTTTTATTTTATCTTTTGAATTATTTATTTCTTAAATTTGTATAAATAAATGTAGGAGGAGATACGTATTGAATTCTAAAATATAAGAAAAAGGAAGGTATAATCCTTCCTTTCATCATCCAGTATGTCCATGTGAATATTTAATAACATTTATGGTACTTTGAGAGCCTGTTGAAGAATTTGATCCAAAAGTTACTGTTACAACAATTAAGATACCCAGTAAGCTAACCGCTAATTTTTTCATTTTAATGCTCCTTTTTTAAAGTTTTTTTCACTGGCTTTACTAGCTTCATAAAAGTAATAGCTGGCTTTTTTATGATTATTTTCTTTGTAAAATTGGGTTGCTAGCTTTTCGGTATATTCATTTATATACTCATATAGTTCTTCGTGTTCAAAATAGGAAATTCCTTCTAAAACAGTTTTTTCTATATCAGTAGCACAACTATTTAGATTCATTTTTTCTAAAATCTTAAAGTGATGTATATAGCCTTCAATTCCCAATTGAGTAGAAAGCTGCAGGCCTTTTTTTATTAATTCTTGAGCAATTTGATGTTCTCCTAATTTATAATGTTCCCTAGCTTCAATAAAAACAGCTTTATAATCGCTAGGTAGCTTCTGATTAACTTCAGATAAATAACGTAATGCTACCTCGGATAAATTCTGTGTAGCATACATAAATCCTAGATTGTGACGAACAATCAAAATATTGTATTCTAAATTTTCTTTTTGGAATGTATTCATGGCCGAGATAAAGTGTTCCTCAGCTAATTCCCACTCCTTTAAATGAGTACAGGCTAATCCATATAGGTTATTACAGAAGGCAACTTTCAATTCATACCCAGGATGTTTTGAAAATATATCTTTCGCCTTCATTACATGATTAATACATAAAATCGATTTATGTGTATGACAATAGAAAATGGCCAACTCATAATGGAATTCAGCATGTTCAATCTCATCAGGAATTGTTTCTAATAGGTATTCAGCTTTATCGTAATGTATTTTTGCAAGGCTATGATTGCCGGTAACATTGGAATGAATGGCTTTAAAGAAGTGATAATAGTATGAAAGGAAATCGTCTGTAGGAGTTTTGTAAGCATCACTTTGTTTAAAGCTATCTTTAGAAATACTTAAGCTATCAATTAAATATTGATGTCTAAAATCTAGTAGTGAGTAGTATAATAATATCGTTTGATTTTCTTCTATATTATGGATTCTGTTTTCAATTTCTTGTTTAAGTAATTGAGCGGCGTCTACATGCCTAGCCCTAATTTCTTGATACCATTCATTTAATAAATGAGTTATTTGCTCGTTCCCCTGTATATGAACATTCATTGTTCAATTTCATCCTCTCCAAAGATATTATTCAGCAATTAGTATCATATCAGAATTTTCCTCTATCAAAATCTACTTAATAGCATTTATCAATATAAGGCGGAATATTCTATTAATTTATATTTATTGAGATTCAAGTAGTATGTATTATTGTAATTCCTGTAAAAATAACCTTTTTTTCATTTAAAGATTTAATCAAAATATATTTCCTCAACAGGCGAAAAGGGAACCATACCTAATTAATTATGTATAGCGATAATAGAAAAATAGAAATAAATAATAAAGGGGAATTTGAATTGTTAGAGTTAAAAGAAAAACAAGAGAGAAAAGAAATCTTGGAAGAAGATGTAGAGGTATTAAAGGCGAAGGTACATCCACTACGGTTACAAATTGTTAATGAGTTAATGTACCATAAGACATGTAATATTACACAGTTAATAGAGATTTTAAATCTTCCGCAATCTACGGTCTCACAACATTTATCAAAATTGAGAGGAACCGTACTTCGTGCAGAAAGAAAAGGATTAGAAATGCATTATTATATTGAGAATTCTAAAGCCCGTTAAATCGTCGGAGTTTTAAATATATAAATTGGAAATAATATCAAAATCCCTTTGTTAAATCGGGGATTTTTTATTTTTATTAAAATTTAAATATTTATATTAAAGTAAAAAACTATTTTCTTATTATAGAAATGAGATAGAAATATCAAATAGGTCTTTATTAGTAAAAATATAGAAAAATAAAGAAAAATATGTTAATGTAATAACCGCGATATATTATTATTCGAAAAGGAGTGAGGGGAGTATATGTTAAAGAAGGGTGTAATGTTATTATTCTTTATTCTATCTATCTCGACATTTAGTATGGTAACTCACGCTGCTAGTAGTTCTGAGTACGTGAATCAATCATTCTATGGGTATAAGGAACCATCTTTTAATTCAGCTAAAACAAATAGCGGATCAGAGTATGGTGCTCAAAATGTAGGAGTCGTGGAAAAAAGAGATAATGGTTGGTGGAAGATTGAAACATGGGAAGGTCCAGTTTGGATTAACTTGAATGGGGAAGAACGTGTCATGGGAGATTTCTATGCATATGATGAACCTTCTTTCTCATCAAAGGTTGCGAATGCTGGAGCGAAGTATGGGCGACAAACATTTAGAATAGTAGATGGAACAACAGATGGTTGGCTGAAATTTAAGACGTGGGAAGGCGACAAGTGGATGAATCCTACGGCTGAACAAATTACTGTCAACAAAACAATCTATGCGTATAATGAGCCTTCATTTAATGCAAAGAAAGCAAATTATGGAGAACCATTTAACCCACAAAATTGGGGAGTAGTAGAAAAAAAAGAAAATGGCTGGATGAAGGTAGGTACTTATGAAGGTTATAAGTGGATCAATCCAGATGGAGAAGAAAGGTTCATAAACAAATCATTCTATGCATATAACGAAGCTTCATTTAATGCAGCAAAAGCAAACGCTGGAGCATTATATAATCCACAAAATTTTAGAGTTGTGGATGGGACACCTAGTGGGTGGTTAAAGGTTAAAACATGGGAAGGCGAGAAATGGCTGAATCTAGATGGAGAAGAAAGATTCATAAACAAATCATTCTATGCGTATAATGAGCCTTCATTTAGTTCAGGAAAAGCAAACGCTGGAGCAGTATATAGTCCGCAGAATTTTAGAATAATAGATGGGACAACTAGTGGTTGGTTAAAGATTAAAACATGGGAAGGCGACAAGTGGATGAAGAAACAGATTCGGGTTCTTCTAAATATCAAATGCCTATCCAAAATCCAAATGTTAGCTCATGGTATGGAAGTCGTTTGGGGCTAAATATCAAATGCCTATCCAAAATCCAAATGTTAGCTCATGGTATGGAAGTCGTTGGGGGACAGTGCATAAAGGTATTGATTTCTCAGCGGCAAAGGGTACACCAATAATGGCATCTAAATCGGGAACTGTAGAATTTGCTGGTTTTGGTGTAAGAGGTCAAGGATTTGGTGGATATGGAAATGCGGTGGTTATTAGGCATGAAGACGGACTTTGGACATTATACGGTCATATGGACTCAATTTTAACTACTGTAGGGGCACATGTACAACAAGGTCAAGTAATAGGAAAAGTAGGTAGTACAGGCGACTCTACTGGGAACCATTTGCACTTCGAAATTAAGAATCAGTATATAGGTGGACAAGTAGATCCAAAACCATATTTACCATTTTAATAAACATTAAGTTTGAATAATTAATATACGATAAGAATAATATATTTATTGTATATTTAATAAAAGGACAGTTATCTAAGGATAGCTGTCCTTTTATAATT
>NZ_QPET01000034.1:0-106507 GCF_008368855.1 Bacillus sp. TE8-1
ACTTTGAAATCCCAGAGTATCGAATACTTTTATGAGTCAACTGACCAACAATATTCGATTTATCTTTAAAAATTTATTAAAAATAACTTAGATACAAAAAAGCTACGTTTTATATAGGATAAAAATTTTTTTACGCAAAGGAGCTTGATTATTTGTGAATTTCCAAAATGATAACAACTCTAACATTCACAAACCTTGCACTTGTCCATCCCCCACGGCTAACAGTTTAAATGTTGTTCAAACTACCCCATCAATAGTTTCTGTAAATTCCGCGATTCCACTAGATACCGTGGTAAATTCTAATGGTACGGCAATCTCGTTCACACCACCAACAACTGTTTTACTTGAAGGTGGAAGAACCTATTTAGCAATCTATGAAGTGCAAGTTATCATTCAACCAGGAGGTAATTTGGCAGGTATCACTATGTATCTGAATAATAATCCAATCATTGGATCTGGTACTTCTCTGGGATATACTGCAGGATTCACTTCTGTATCAGCACCCGCAATTTTCACTACACCTTCAGGTATAACAAGTACTCTTACTGTTAATGTAGGACCATATTCTAATACATTAAATACGTTGGGCTTGACTCTTGCTGTTGTAGCATTAACATAATAAAATCTAGTTCTCTCTACAATGATTTTCTTTGTTCTTTAATTATTTTTGAGGGCTAGCCTCTAGGAATTCAACATAACTACATAAAAAAAAGAACATTATTTGGTTCGATAGCCATTTCTCATTCCTCATTTATTAATAAAATTCAAATTGTCCCAACCACGTATCGAACTGCGTAGCCGGGATTTCTTCACCTACTTGGTGCATCTTTTATGTCTATTACTATGTAATTTACTAGCAGTGATCATTTAATTTAACACAATTACATCACATTCTCATAGCATGTTTAATCATTTTCATTAAACATAAAATATAGTATAGTACCGAAAATAAAAAACATTAAAAAAAAGAGAATGTCTTCAAAAGTTAATCTGTGGATACTTTTTTGACATTCTCTTTTCTTATTTCAAAGTTTTCAAACAAGAAACTTATAAGCGATTATACGAATGTTATACCTGCACTTGCGAATCCTGTAATAGCAGTAGCTATATCGAAACCAGGTGTAGTCGATGATACAACAAGTAATATCTTATCTTGTGGAGCTACCGCAATTGCTTCTCCAACAATACCACTTGAAGTAGCACCGATAGCAATTAGACCACTAAATGCTGGTGTTAATAGTAATGGTACACCTACTGGAGTGAAAGTATTACTTGCTGCTGGCGCGCTGTACAATTGCATTTGAATTTGTATGCTTCCTAATGCTAAAGCAACCGCTACAGTTACACTAAAGAATCCTGCTAATGAAGTAATTGTACCTGCGCGAGGAGCTACAAATGCGAAATCAAATACCGGAGGTACAGGACCTATAGTAATTGGGCCACCAGGTGGGACAATTACAGGGAAGAATGAACTTCCAAATCCAAGAAGTGCTCCTGTGTTTGCCAATCCACCTAAAACAGTTGTTAATGCTACTGGTCCACCTGATGCAAACGGAATAACCGCTCCAGCTCCTGTTGCTCCTGTTAGGCCTGTTGCTCCTGTTAGGCCTGTTGGACCTGTTGGACCTGTTGCTCCCGTTGGACCTGTTAAGCCTGTTGCTCCTGTTAGGCCTGTTGCTCCTGTTAAGCCTGTTGCTCCCGTTGGGCCTGTTGCTCCTGTTACTCCTGTTGCTCCACCAGTACCTGCTGGACCTGTTGGACCTGTTGGACCCGTTGCTCCCGTTGGACCTGTTGCTCCACCTCCAGGACCTGTTGGACCTGTTGGACCTGTTACTCCACCTCCAGGACCTGTTGGACCTGTTGGGCCTGTTGGACCTGTCGCCCCTGGAGTAGCATTGATTAATTGAATTAATAAATTAAAAAGAAGTTGTAAAGTTGCAGAATCAACATTTGAGTCGCAGGATATAGGGATAAGATCTAAAGCGAAGAAGAATTGTGCAAGGGCGCTATAAAATTGTTGCAATAATGTTGACAATTGCCCTAAATTAGGAGCTGGAGATTGTAATAAAACTAAAATACTTTGAGTTAATTGTTTCAAGAAATTAACTTCTGGGGAAGGTAATAAGGAATTTAAGAAAATTAAAAATTGATTAAACACATTGAATAACGCTACTCTGTTTGCATCACTTGGATTTGCAAAAAATGCTGAAATAGCTGATACTAATGAGTTTAGTAAAGTAATTAATTGACTTAATTGTTCCCTAGTAATAGGAACTGACTGTGGATTTTTACAACAATCTGCTGAAAAAACAATCGGATTGCAGTTATTATGATTAAAACAATCATTATGTTTCATTTATTTCCTCCTTATTTAATAATTTTGAGAGAATACTCTTATACTAAGAAACACTCAATTGTAATAGCGTTGAATATTTTTAAATATTCATTTTTCTTAGAATAAAAATAGTTACTAATAATTAAACTATAAAAATTCAGCTTAATTACTTTCACAACTCACATAATATAAGTATACGCATCTATTTATCTAGTGCTTAGATTAATTCCCTAATAAAATAGCGTATTTTTAAAGGAATACGTTATTACTCCTATCAACGTGTTTATTTTGTCAATAAACGAAAAGACATATTAATTTATAAGTTCAATAATGCCATTCTAGAGTAATATCAAATGAAGTTTTTTGAAAAAGTTTAATCTTCACAACCTAGTTGTTTATATCATGAGTTTCTAATAATGCATTTCATTTTCCATTAAGAGCTAATCATTTTGCTTTTGCTGACTAATATTTATTTCTTTGTAACAACTTATACTCATCTTACATACATTATCTTGAATCCTTACTTGTTAAACCATTTAATTGTTCATGACTCACAAACATCAACAATATTTGAATGGTGTACTGATTCATAAACATATAATGGTGCTCTTTTTTATTTCTTTGTAACAACTTATACTCATCTAACAAATTGTTCATGACTCACAAACATCAACAATATTTAAATGGTGTACTGATTCATAAAAGAGTACCATATAATGGTGCTCTTTTTTATTTCTTTGTAACAACTTATACTCATCTTACATACATTATCTTGAATCCTTACTTGTTAAACCATTTAATTGTTCATGACTCACAAACATCAACAATATTTAAATGGTGTACTGATTCATAAAAGAGTACCATATAATGGTGCTCTTTTTTATTTCTTTGTAACAACTTATACTCATCTTACATACATTTTTTGAAATTTCCAATATACTTGTTAAAATTTAAATAATATCATTGATTATTTACTCCGAGAAAAGAAATTTTTCGAAGAATCCTTTTTTAATACACTAAATATACTTTAAGTACAGAAACTTCTAAGACATTTCAGTTAATATTTCTTTAAGATTGGAGCAGTTAGCTTTTTTGTTCTTATTTTTTGCATACAACATACATTGTTAGTAAGTTCGTTATGTTCACAGAATTAGTTACCTCCTATCTTTAGAGCGCCGTAAACGAGCGCTCTTTTTTATATCGGCTTCACCAACGAAGCATTTTTGTCATACCTTAACATTGAAAAGGTATTCAAACTTCATTTCATAAACGCTTAGTCAAAGGGCACTTATATACATTGCTCTTTGACTAAGCTTTTGTTACAAAATAAAATTCAGGTTCCTTTTTACTCCCGAATAACATTTCCAATTACGTTTATACTATAACTGTAACTTCAAGTTACATATCTGTACTTGTAGGGCCTAATTTCCTTTATACAACGAGTAGTTAGCAAATTAAGCTGACCGCTTCGTTGTGCTAACTAAAGTTTTCATTTTGTATATATTCTACAATACTGTTTATACTATAACTGTAATCTTAAGTTAGAAAACATAGCGTGTATGTGTATTGTTCTTTTAGATCGCAAAGCAGTTAGTTCACTGAACTAGCTGCTTTGTATTTTAACCATTTCTGCAAGAATAAAATTTATATGCATAATTTCTAAAGTGAAATCCATACTATATTTAGGTCTTAACATCTAAAACCCTAATTTCAACATTAGACCTAATAAACCGTTCCTCTTCCTTGGGACTAAGCAGTTAGCTTTTAGCTAGCTGTTTCTTAGTTTAAAGAATAACTTTTGAAAATATGTTAATACTATAGATACATCAAAGTGCAAGATGAATAGCCATCGAATTCTTCTTATGCATAGGACAATTAGTGTAACTAAATGTCCTTTTTATTTTTCATAATGTAATATCGTTTTTGTATAAAAACTGCACATTCATTAGAAACATACATTAAATATCATGTGGCATTCATTTTCAATATTAGTTTTGGTCATAGAGCGCTTTAAAAAACGCACTTTATATTTGCTAATAAATAACCATTTTGCTCAAACATACTCACGGTTTATATAAACAAAGCATATATTTAAATAGACAAGACATAGCTTTTTATTTTACATGCACATTTTTTGTGCATGTTTTTTCTTCAATACAATAACTATTTTATCATATTCCTTGCACTTTTAAATGAGACAAGCATATGTTGTAGTATAGTGTTTCATCACTTATTTACACTTCCTTTTTTCAAGAGTACATATTCGATATGTACTCTTTTTGCATCACTATATAATAACGCTTTTGTCTTGTTTTATAATCTGCCATGCTTCTTTAAAAACTCTTCTAGCTCACTGATCCACTCCAAAGTGAATTTAGTTGGCTCTTCAATCATGTCATCCATAATTGAAACTATATTTTTATAAGTAATTTCCGTCTCATCTAATTGCCCTCGCAAATATCTTTTTTGATAATCTTTACTTTTCATTTTCACGCCATCTTTCCAAACTACAAATATATAAGGATTAAAGTTGATGATTTCGTTCGTATTTTGCTTTCGAATTTTTAATGGCCACAATTTTATAGTTCGGTTTTTATACAAAATTCAAATTTTGTCTTGCTTTACATCTACACATGCTTGACTTGCTTCTCGACTAAAACCATCTGGATATCTTTTAGCTAATTTTGCAATATTCATTTCAGCAATATCTTGTAACGTATATCCCAGTTCATGCGCCATAATTGATAAATAATAAAGAATATCTCCAAGCTCTAAGGCTAACTTATAAGTGTTTCCGTCCTCCTCTCCTGGACAATGCGATGGTTGAAAACCATGTCCGTGATAAATTGCTTTTTTAACAATATCAGCAACTTCACCAGCTTCGCCTGTAAGTCCTAAAGCTGCATTTGAAACTCGTCCTCCAAAATCAGTTTTGTTATTCCAAGTTCGTAAAGTTGCTTCCTGATAATCATTTAATTCATCAATCGATAAGATACTTGCAATCTGTAAAACTGTAGCTTCATTTATAACTTGATCCTCATTTTTTACTTCACTCATTAATTTAGTTGCTTCTAATACACCATTTTCCATAATGTTCATTTTTGATTTCCCCTTCCTATTTAGCAAATTCCTAATCCTATCGGACGATTTTCAATTAAATACTTATCAGCCTGATCTATTACAAGGAGAGCAACCTCCGCTTGATGTCTCCTTAATGCTTTTGCCATCTTCGGCAAACTCATACCTTGACTCCACATTTTACGAAAACGAACTACATCTCTTTCATCCCAAATGAAGTTAGCTTCTTCTAAAGCAATGTATACCTTCAACCGTGATTCCTTCATCGTTTCATGATTTCTCACTACACTCATAAGCGAACCTACTTTCTAAAAATAATTATTTTACCTTTTCAGTAAACTTAGTATCTACACGATCAACTTTACCGTTTATCCAAACAGCAACTTGTTCACCAAAACCACTCTCCGGTGGATTGAATGCTGTAACATTTCCATCCTTTACTATTAAAAGCTTGTTGTTACTAACATCAATTTCTACTTTTTTCATATGTCTATCTCCCCTTTTATTACTGCATGTACTCAACAACATCAGGTTTAAAGCCACTTCCTAAATAAACCCTTATCGGAATTATTTCTTTTTTATCCCTTGCTGTCTTGCACAATTCTTCAGCTGTATCCCAATTGAAAAACTTATCTACAGCCCTTTGAAATCTCCATATTGCCATTACATATTGTTCAAAGATGTCATAGCGATCATCTTGTTTAGTTGTGCGTGGTAATTCATCCGTACCCTTTGCAATCTTTGGAACTTTGACGCGTACATCAGCGTATGTAGTGCGTCCAGTTCCTCTTTTCACATTTGCCTTCATTACATCGAATTCACAAATTGCTGGCTCTACATCGAAAATGTTTAGTTGCTTAGGCATGTGCCAGCCCACTCTTCTGAATAAGATTCAGTAATTCAATTATCCCTTCCTTACTCAAAAACATTCGGCCACCTAGCAACTCTATGTTAGTTTCAGAAATTTCACCGGTTACAAAGCATGACTTTTCATGTTTTCTTAAAACAATGTTTTCACCATCGATATGAAAATCTAGTGCCGTTCCTTCGGCAATCCCTAAAGTTCTGCGTAACTCTATCGGAATTACTACACGACCTAACTCATCGACTTTTCTTGCAACACCTGTGTTTTTCATACCTTACTCCCCTTTAGTATTTTTATATTTATTTAGAATCTCATCCAAACGTTTCTTATTATCTTCAAGATTATCGCTTTGAGTTTGCTGTGGCTGCTGTATTGGCTCTTGTTCATCTTGTTTGCGTAACCAATCCGGTACAACTTCCGTTCGTTTGGAATAACCTTTACCAGTACGTTTGTTGTTTTTCTTACTCATTTCAAATCGAGTATCTAAAGCAGCAACATCATTTAATGTTTTTACTTTTTCCTTTTCCCAACTACTTAAAATACTGCGAATATATCTCCACTTTGGTACATTTTCATCAATTGCTTTATTAACAGCGTGAATAACTAATTCATTACCGAATCTATCGCAAAACTCACCTAATTCTTGAATTGCAATTTCACTTAACGGAATCCCCTTTTCAAGTAAAAAGTTGTAACTAGTTTTAAATTCTTGATCAATTAATTTCTGAGATGAAGTAGCATCATCATCATTTATATTTGTAGTAATATTTGTAGTAATCTCTGTATTTGTCTTACGTTCTAGTGTAAGAGACTCTTCCGTTTTATCGTAGGAGGCTATTGCTTTAGAATGTAAGACCCTCTTGCTTTCTAAAGTAATAGGGCTATTACTTTTCAGTGTAGGAGGGTTATCATTTCCCCAATATATAATAGATATTTTCTGAATCATTTCAGGTACAGGTTCAACATACATAACGTTATTACACCTAGTTCCGTTAACAAGAATCGTCCTAAATTCAATTTTTATAAGTCCACGTTCTTTCAGAAAGTCACATGCTTCTTTTACTTGTCTTTTTGTAAACCCAAATGAATCGGCTAATTGTTGATAACTCTTTTGAAGCGTGTCAGCCTTAAACTTTTGTTTATATTGAACTTGACTAGATTCTTCACTTCTTACTTCAGTAGGTTTATACCAATAAACAATTTCTCCTAAGATAGTAATTGCAACAATATTAGGTTTACCATTATCTAATGTAAGTGTTTTAAACCATCCATGATCTATAACATTGCCACGAAAATTTATTTGCCCTATTTGTAATACCTTGTTGTTCATAGCTTTCACTCCTTTTCATAAAACCAATGTGCTATTTCCCTCCTTTCCGTGGTATACTTATAACAACTTATTTTTCAAAAGGACCCACTGCCATGGGTCTTTTTACTTTGCTTCACATCACTCCAAGCCCATTTTTTTATAGGCTCATAAGTTATGTAAAACAACCATGAACCACATGCAATTAATATCGCTAATATAGCTAATGATGTTGTATCTTCCACTAAATCACTTCCTTTTGTGCTTCAAGCCAAGCTTCTAAATCCTTTTGCAAGAAAAGTAATTTACGACCTTCCCTAATCACTGGAAAATGTGGGTGATTTGCTAATTCATACATTCTACAAACTGCTATATTGAGGTAAGCAGCTGCTTCTTTCACCCTCATTACCTTGTTTGGTTGTGATTGTTGTTGGAATGAAGCTAAAGCTGCTTGAATTTCTTCGCGAACAACTTCGCGGATTGACTCTTTAATGATTTGATCTAATCCCATTTTTTTTGCTCCTTTCTAATTTACTTAACCAAACATAACTTAACTTAAAGTTAAGTTATGGACAAAAAATTTTAATTGCATCTAACTTCACTTTAAAAAACTCAGCAATTTTCACAATTAAATCATAATAAGGTCGACGCTTCCCGTTTTCTATATACCAATAATAAACTTCAGTAATACCCACGGCTTCAGCTACTTCCCTACATGTATATCCCTGTTCTACACGTAGCTGCTTTAGAGTTTTCATAAACAACTCCTCTCTTCCGTTTTTGTTGTTAATTACATAATAACTTAACCTAAAGTTAAGTTCAAGTGTTTCCCAAAACTTTTTTCAAAAAAATTAACTTTCCACTTAACTGATAGTTAATATATAATGACAGTGTGACACCATAATAGTAATTAAGAAAAATAATTTCATATAAAATAAACTTGGGGTGTTTTTTATTATGTTTAGTCATGAGAGATTGAAATCATTAATTGAAAAGAAGAGCATCACCCAACAACAGTTAGCTGATGCAATTGGTGTTAGTCATGTTTCTGTTTATAATTATGTTGAGGGGAAAAAAGCACCCGGCACACGTACACTTCAGAAGATAGCAAATTATTTAAAAGTAACAACAGATTATTTGTTAGGTTTATCTGATTCACCAGATTTAACAGCGGGCGAAGACTTACAGTTAACAAAAGAAGCACACGAAATTCTTCAGATCATTAATGACTTACCTGAAGAACAACGAAAAAAAGCGTTAGAGCAATTAGAGATGTTTGTGAACTACGAAAAATCTAAAGGAAATATGTAGTGTAAAAAGACTATCCAAAAAAGTTAGATAGTCTTTTTTACATAACTTTTTCTTTTTTGGATTCACTCAAACAGATAGAAAATAATTTCTCTTTTGGATTATCCTCTTCTTGCAAAAGTAACAAAGCTTGTTTAATTAGATTAACTTCCCCTTCTTTGCTCTTCATCTTCTTCAATCTCCCTCTTTGTGTTTTTGTATTTTTTTACAATAATTTCTTTTTTCTTCTTACAGCAAAAAAAGAAATTTCTCCTAAAACTACAAATGACATCGTCAATTAAGACGATGTCATTTGTAATATATATAAACCTTTATTATGTATTTTACCAGCCGCCACCAGGGTCAACCATCATGTGTTGAATTGTAGGTTTTAAATCATTTGTACTAGGTTTTTCTTTTATAGAATCAGTGTTAATGAATAATGTAGCAGCTATTAATAGCGCAGGAATGATTGTAATTATTTTTTTCATTATTTCACCTCTTTCCGAAGACAATTATACCAATTATTCAAATTAAACCCAAGTGTATTTTTGGTAAATTCGAATAAAATATATTCCCTGATTTTTGACACATCAAAAGAGAACCTTTCATTAACTCTTCTTTTTTTGTACCTTCATATGTTAAACCTAAATATGCAGTCTGTATGTCTGTTAACCTTCCATTCTTCTCTTTTAATTGCATCAATAGTTTTCTCGCTTCAATCCTCTTACCTTGTTTAATCCTTAAATATGCTAGTTCACCTGGATGAACAACATCTATGCTACTAATTTCTTTATCATGATGAATCTTTAAAAATGATAATGTATGTTGCACCATTTTTCTTTTTCTCTCAATTCCATTAATCTTACTATCCCCTAGCACTTCAAGAGTCTTTTCCAAATAATATTTTGCCTTCTCATATTCATTCTCTGAAAAAATATACGATTCTCCTAGCTTTAAATATGCATTTACTTTTGGAAAAGAAAAAAAGTTATCCCATTCAAGATCATCTAATAGTTCCATGCTAACATGCCTTGCTTCAATGACTTCACCACCCTGCAACGAAGTAACCGCAATGGCTTCTTTATATCGTAATTTATAACATTCTCGAATGTACCTATTACTTATTTTATTTAGTTTTATTTCAAGAGATTTTAATCGCTCATTTAAAGAAGTAAAATTACCCGATTGATATTGCGCTTGACATAATAAAATTTCAATTAACACTTCCATCTCTGAGGTTCTTATTGATTTACTTTCGAGGCTTAATGCCTTATGGTACTGTATAGCATCAATCTCACCTATATATCGTCTATATATAATTCGATACACATTAGCAAATTCTCTATTTTCTGCTACCTTTGATTGTGATTCACTATTTATAATATTAATTAATAGATTAAACTTCCCCCTTAAAGCTAAATCCTCCATTGCCTCACGTAAGTTTTCTGATTTTGGTTTCGTTATATTTATATAATCTGTTAATAAATTTTCTTGAACCTGTATGTCTTTGTTTAATAGGATGACTGTCTTAGAAAGAAAGCCAAAACTCATGTCTGTGTTACCTTTAAAAACTTTTGTAACAGTACTTGGCTTAATTCCCCAATAATTTGCTAGTTTATTTTTCCTTATTCCAGCTGCACATAACTCTTTTTCAATTTGATTTAGAGCTTTCCACATGTTTTGTCCCCCTTATTGGAACAAGACACACTTCCCTATCATGAAAACGCACCTTAATGATGAATTACATCTAAAAGTTGTGTTATACTAGCCGTATATGTTACGCATAGTCGTAACTAAAAGGCTCATGGCAAATGTTTTCCCTACTACAATTAGGGCAAACGGTGTAAAAGTGTTCCCAGCACAATTACACACGCTATGGGTCTTTTTCGTTCCGTCAAATTATATTATTAAGAATATTCTATCACAAATAACCCAAACATCTATTCTCTCATATTCTGAAAATACTTGAGAAAGTTAAAAATATTAATATATTCCTTGTTTTTTAGCCTTCCTAAAAAAATATGCAATATTGCATTTAATAATCGGAGTAGACATTTCACTATTGTTTAACAACAAATGAATCCCCCTACACTATAACTGAATTTATTTTTATATGGTAAAATATACCCATCGCTGATATGTCCAAACATGTAATTTTCATAGCAGCAAAATTACAACCAGACTTATACAACATGATTCAAAACAAATGAAGGAGTGTTTTAAGTGAAAGGACATATTCGAAAAAGAGGAAATAAATACTGTATCGTTATTGATATCGGTCCTGATCCAGAGACAGGAAAAAGAAGACAAAAGTGGTTTTCTGGGTATAAAACAAAAAAAGAAGCACAGGCTGATGTGGCAAAGAAAATTACAGAATTGAATGAAGGAACTTTTATAGAGCCATCTAAAGTTACACTAAAAGATTACCTAAATCATTGGCTAGAAATTAAAAGTATGAGCATAGAAAAGAGTACCTTTGCTGGCTATAGGGCATTTATCAACCAACATGTTATACCTAGTATAGGAATGGTCGCGCTTCATAAACTAAATGTTATGCACATTCAAAAATGCTATAAGACTGCGATAGATAAAGGGATTGCAAGCAATTCTATTCTGCTTATGCATAGAATTTTAAAGAGCGCTTTAAACCTAGCCGTAAAACAAAATATTATGTCTCGAAATCCAGCAGATTTTGCTGAGATACCTAAAAAAGAAAAAACCCCTATCCAGACTTGGACAGAGGAAGAAGTAAAAAAGTTTTTAGCTCATTCACAAGAATCACGATATCACATTGGGTATCTACTTGCAATAACTACAGGTATGCGTCTAGGAGAAGTTCTAGGTTTACGATGGCAGGACATTGATTTTGAAAAACATACTGTTACAATAAATCAAACATCTGGTCATGACAATAAAATCAAAAAAACTGCAAAAACAAATTCATCAAAACGCACAATTCCTGTACCTAATGAAACAATAGCAGCTTTAAAAAAACATAAAATTTTAATCAATAAAGAGAAGTTAAAGTTTGGTTCTGCTTATCTAGATCAAGATTTAATTAATTGTAATGAGTTTGGAAGAATCATAAAGAGAGCTCATTTCAGAAAGAGCTTCATTAGGTTAACACACAAAGTAGGTATAAAAGAAATTAAATTCCATGATTTAAGACATACACATGCAACTCTACTATTGAAACAAGGAGTTAACCCTAAAATCATCAGTGAGCGATTAGGTCATACAGATATTTCAATGACATTAAGTGTCTATTCTCATGTTTTACCGAATATGCAGGAAGAAGCAGTTAAAAACTTCGGTAAAAGTATCTTTGGATAACCTATGTTTGCAAAATGTTTGCATTTTATAAAAATAAGTCAAATAAACGTTGTTATATCAAGGTTTGTTTGACCCAACATCTTATATTCTTGATAAAATCTCCGAATTCCTATTGAAATATTTAATAATGGAGCGTTCTCACCACCGCGGGTTATGCATTCGAA
Source organism: Bacillus sp. TE8-1 (assembly GCF_008368855.1). Lineage (NCBI taxonomy): Bacteria > Bacillati > Bacillota > Bacilli > Caryophanales > Bacillaceae > Bacillus > Bacillus sp. TE8-1. The sequence continues at coordinate 12,372 of NZ_QPET01000034.1, forward strand.
TCGATATACATAGGAGAAAAAATCTTGTGTTTTTTCATCTTTTATCGGCCCAGACATCGCCTCACAAATATTTTGTGATCTAAGAGGGGAAAAATAGATTTCTTCTTCATTTGTATTTTCTAAATATATAGGACGCTCACAAAAAATATGTGAGATTAAAGCGGGCACCCACTTAGAATACGTTTCATTATCATGTAGTACTGGCAAATTAGAAATCAAATCGGATTGCCATTCATATTTTGGTGGTTCTACTAATCTATTTGGTTTCCAATCATGAATAATCTCATACCAACTTTGAAAAATATAATCGAGCTGCTCTTGTCTAATAGGTTCTTTCGATACAATCCATGGTGTATTTTCATTTAATACGTACGGGTTATGCTGAATAAACAATATATCCGAAAACATATCATACAATCTTTCATTCAAACGTTTCAACTTACTCGTTAATAAAAATGTCTTATAATGTATCTCTACGATGTCCAGCCATTCAATAGGAAAGTATATAAATGATACCTTTTCATTTAAAAGGGGGTTTACTATATTTTCAAATGTTAGCAGCCTTAATTTTTTCATAAAATGATTCCTTCCTTTCTTCAGTTGTCTTGATTATCAAAAAGCTAGAACAATAGTTACTTAATCTAATCCATTTAAACCAAGTATTTAAAAGAAACGTAAAAACTGTTTATCTACATAAACTATTATCAAACCGACTCTTTTAAAAATTCAAAGTAATTATCATGTATAACACCTCTATAATATTTGTATTTCAATACATTCGAATTATACATTACACATAATGCATTGTACTTATTATTTACAATAACTTTACAAAAAAACCAAAAAAGAACACCTTAATTCGGTGCCCTTTTTACAAATATCAACCTTTATGTAATTGAACATATAGATAACAGTAATCCCCCAAATGAAATTGCTCCTAGTAAACCTACTACAACTCCTGTTAAACAAATACAATCAGCAAGACAAATAGAAGACTGCGATAATGGAACGAATGACCTACTTGTACCCGAACCATATTGTTTTATCTTCTCATAATTCATATCTAACATTAAATGTAGACATGTTACACCCTCCTCAATAGTATGTAGAGATTCTTTTTCTAATCGCTCCAATAATTTACTATCAAAAGCAACTGCTAGAGGGTACTGCTTATCCGATTTCATATTTTGATAAATTAGTTGCAAACGAGATAATATATTATTTTTCTTCTTTTCAGATGTTACTGTACATTTCATATTATTAAATTCATTTAATAACAGTGATAATTCATCTCTTTTTCCGTATAAATCTTTAGCTATTTTTCTCTTTAGTTTATACGAATGGAAAATAGATTTTAGTTCAACCATATTCATACACTTCCTAATTACATAGTATTTACCCTATTATTTTGTAGATAAACAGTACTTTTTAATCTTATTTAAAATACACTTAAGCAACTTATTTTACTATCGATTAACATTACATTAACCTTACACGGTTGTAATAAAATCATTAGCTAGAAGGAAGCAATGCCCAAACTAGACAGATATTTAATGATAAAACCATAAGAAAAAAACAATGATTAGATTTTAAATCTAGTCATTGCTTTATCCATCACATCTTGATTACATCTATATATCTTATTGTTACTTTTTCACTTGAATGATTGAATATATCCATTAATAATGGCTATATTCTTTGTCGGCACGTACATATAACTAATGTTTTTTAATTGCTAAAGTGAAACTTTAATCAGCTCTCACCAATCGGGCTTTTATGGGCAGTCCGCCACCTAACTTCTCTTTGCTCTCGCTGAATTTTTTGGGGGATGTTACTGCCCGCAACTAGCAAGATAGATGTTATCAATATTCATACGTTACAATAGTACCGGTAGTATCAGTAAAACCATCAAAACAGTTAGAGCAACCACCACAGCCGCCACAACCGCCACAGCCTCCGCAACCAAAACAACCGAAGCAACCAATACAACGGAAGCCACCACAACGGAAGCCGCCACAACGACCTCCACCACAACCGCCACAACGACCACAACCGCCACAGCGACGAGCAGCATCTTCAATATAGTAATATGGATATTGGTTTTGCTGGTCCCAATAGACAATATTTCCAGACCGGTAATCATTAAGGCTTAACGCTTGTAGTTCTTGTTGAAACTGATTCATTTTCATAACCTCCGTTTATAAAATACAACCTCATCGATACTTCCCTATATTCCTGTTCGTTACATCTAAGTAGAAATAGCGCTATAAACTAAGTTCAATACGTACACCAACAAAGTATGACTTATCACTAGATGATGCACCTTGTTCATATACCTATTTTTACTATGGGCTCATTTTTATAAAGTGAAACTTTAATCAGTGGGGTTTTGTTCATCCCCTACCTAACTTCTTTGCTTCCGCTGAATTTTGAGGTGGGGGGCTTACTGCCCGGCAAATAGCGGAATAAATAAAAATTAAAAAATATGAATTCTAGCGTCATATCTTCATACTTACTAAGTTCAATTAATTTCTCAATAATTATGATGCCATATCCTATATATTTCCGTCTGCTGCTTAGATTTTTCTGTACTGTAAATGGCTTTCGCTATAACACCTCCAAGTGACCGGTTTCTATGACGGATAAGAAATTCCAACAAAAAAAGCCCTAATTAGGGCTTTTCATTCTATTTCTCCAGTAAAACTCTCTATGAAATTCCTAATAGAAAAAAGACACACTTAGATTGATGCGTCTTTTTGTGATGCCTCTTTTGTGAAATCATATAAAGCAATTGCGCCTAAAAGAACAAGTATCCCTTGAGGAACATCTAGCAAAATGGTTTTCCAAATTTCTGGAATTATCCATTTAATATCTGCTGCTGTTTCAAGATATGTTTGGAAATAGCTGATTGTAAAATTAATTATCCCTAAAAATACAAATAACGATAAACCAAATCGAATTAATTTCTTATTTGTAAACATATAACACCTCTCAAAATTCATTGGATATTCCTGCTTTTGCTTCTTTATATTTCCATATCTCTATATCTGATTTTAACACATAAAGAGCTCAAAAAAATACGATATGCATATTTGCATATCGCATTAACAACACTCCATGATAATTTAGAAATTCCTGCAAAGAAAAAACAACTCCGTTACAGCTAACAGCTCGGGTTTCTTTTCTTATTTAACTTCATACCACCAACATTTACGTTCTTTGATTGTAAAATAAATGTGACAGAAGTTTATCCAGTTAATGCGTAGACAAGTAAATGAGCTAAATTATCGATATTCTATTTCGCCATATCCGTAGCACTAATGACTTTACGCAAATTTGACAAGAAAAAATATATAGATAGGTATGATCCATACCTATCTATAACATTACTTCTATTCTTTATCCAATTACGTCTTTTACGTCTGTATCCACTGGCCACTTTTCTAATGTATAAGCCATTTCCCAAAATGAATATTCATATTGACTGCTAATAATAAAATGCTGTTTCATACGTTTGCGGTCTGCCTCTGTTACTTTTTCAGCGATAGTATCTAAACGTGTAATTTGTTCTTCAACTAGCGTACGGAACCAATCAGATCCATAAGCAGAAATCCATTCGTTATAAATTGGCTCTTCCGGCTGGCACTCTTTTAGGCGTTCGCCAATTTCATAATACAACCAATAGCAAGGTAAAATTGCTGCAATGATATCTCCTAAATGCCCTTCATACGCAGCACGATACATATGTGAAGTATACGCATATGCAGTTGGCGCAGGAATAAAATTATCTTTTTCTTCTTTCGTTATCCCTAGTTTTTTAGCAAAATTCTCATGTAAAGATAACTCTGCTTCATATGTATTTTGAGCATGATGTGCCATACGAGCTGTCGTCTCTAATTCAAGAGCTTTTGCAGCTCCTAAAGTTTGTACTCTAGCAAAATGACTCAAATAATATGAATCTTGAAGCACATAATAACGAAAACTAGCTAAATCTAACGTTCCTTCACCAAGTTTTTTTACAAAAGGATGGTTAAAACTCGCTTCCCAAATTGAATCTACTTCTTTACGTAATGATTGTGAAAAATTCATTTAAATCCCTCCAATAATATATAGAATATAAGTATTTATCCACAATTATTAAAGCTGTAAAATAAAAAAACTTTCTTTACAGGCGTAAAGAAAGTGAAATCGACAGTATTTATTTACTCATTAAATAGCAACGTCTTTCCCACTTCCCTACGCTGGCATTAACCAGATCAGGTACTAAGAGTCTCAAAATCACATTTGATCTCAGCCTATAAAAGGCCCCCCTAGTGGATAAATATTTTGTTTTTATAATGTATTCATCATAGCATACTTCGTGAAACTGTCAAAAAAATTCGTTATATAATTCCCTTAAAACCCTTCTTCTTTTCTAACTTTTAATGATGTTTCAATAATCATATCTAATAGTTTGCTATAACTAATCCCCGCTGCTTCTGCACTTTTTGGCAATAAACTTGATTGTGTCATCCCTGGTAATGTATTAATTTCCATTACATATGGAATTCCGTCCTTCACCATCATATCAACTCTTGCATAAACACTACATTTTAATGCTTTATAACAAGCAAGTGACGCTTTATTTACACGTTCCTTAATTTCTGCTGGAAGTTCGATAACTTCCTCAACTGTACTAGTATCATCATATTTTGCATTGTAGTCAAAGAATTCGGCTGCATGTCGAATTGAAACTATAGGTAACTGTTTTCCATCCAGAATTGAACATGTAATTTCATCACCTTTTATATACTTTTCAATTACTACTTCAGAATCCCATTCGAATACAGTTTCTAGGATTGAGATCAATTCATTTTTATTATAAACGATTTTCACTCCGACACTCGATCCGCCAGAGTTTGGTTTTACTACTAATGGAAATCCTAACTTATCTAACTCATCAAGATTTAGATCCTCCATTTTTGTAATTTCAATCCAATCTGGTGTTTCTACACCTTCATAACGTAAAATCTTTTTCGAAATATTTTTATCCATACATATACTGCTAGATAACATATTACTTCCGCTATAAGGAATCCCTAAACTCTCCAGTGTTCCTTGAACTGTCCCATCTTCTCCGTATTTTCCGTGTAATGCGAGCAACGCAAAGTCAATGTCTTTCGCTTTTTCAACTAAATCTATTTTTTCATTTAATGTAATTGGAACTATTTCATACTTATTTTTATCTAAATGAGCAATCATTTCATTCCCCGTCATAATTGAAACTTGTTTTTCAGACGATACCCCGCCCATAATAACACCGATTTTCATTTTCTCAACTCCAAATTTCATTTTTTAATGTATCACCAATTATTTTAATTCCCCGAACTATTTCTTCTTCTTTCAAGCGCGAAAAACCTAATCGGAAAGTGTTCGCTCCTTCTCCATCAGAGTAAAAAACATCTCCAGGTGAAAACGTAACGCCTTTCTCATAACACTTTTGTAAAAGTGTGCGGGCATTCATATGCTCTTCTAGTTCTATAAATAAATGAAGTCCACCATCTCCAGCCATTCTTTTGAAATGAATGTACTGGTCACATGCCCCGACAGCTAACTCATATTTTTTCTTATAAACAGATCTTGCCTTTTTTAAATATTTCTCAAAATATCCCTCATGTAAATATTGAAACAGAACAGCTTGATCTAACGTAGATGTGTGGATCGTTCTTGCTCTTTTTACGCTTTCTAAATAATGAATCAGCTCTTTATCTGCAATAATCCAGCCTACACGTAAACCAGGGAAAAGTACCTTTGAAAAGCTACTAATATAAATCACATTATTGCCAGCTCCAGCAAAAGTTAATAATGGGGCTAAATGTGAACCTGAATAACGTAATTCTTCATTAAATCCGTCCTCTATAATAGGAACCTTGTATTTTGAGAATAACCTCATCAATTCCGTTCTTTTCTCTGAACTCGTAACAATACCGGTTGGATTATGATAAGAAGGAATTAAATAAGCAAAATCAAAATCTTTTTCACGCAAACTTTTTTCAACTTCATTCGTATCAATACCATCCTCATGCATATCAATCCCATGAACTTCAAGTCCATGTAAACGGAAAAGCTTAAGTGCAGCATGGTGAGTTGGATTCTCACAAATGACACGACCGGATTTTTTTGATAAAGAAGAGAGTACAATATCCAATCCTTCTGTAAATCCATTTGTAATTAGAATATCTTTATTCGAAATGTCTACACCTTTCATCTCCATGTAATGAAGTAAATAATTCATTAACGGTCTATATCCCTTTGCATATCCGTAGTTCAATACGATGTCTCCTTCAATGGACATACGAGTAAGAAAAGCTCTTTTGAAATTTTCAACATCAAATAGCTTCTCATCCGGGGCTATACTATTAAAAACAATCATTCCCTTTTCCCAACGAACACCATGTTTCATTAAATCTAATTCATCCGCTAATGCGGTCACTGTATTAAGTTTCTTTTTCCAATCTATTTCAACAGACGAAGTGTTAGATATATCCACCTTCGCAACAAAGTTCCCTTTTCCTTTAACTGCATAAATGAGTCCTTCTTGCTCTAAATCTGCATAAGCAGCGAGTACAGTGTTTCTACTCACACTTAGTAATTCACTTAGTTCCCTTGTTGATGGGATTTTTTGATCCCCGAGCAAATGCCCTTTCATAATCATCTTCTTCAAATAATCTTTCAACTGAATATAAACGGGACGATCTTTAACAACTTTAAAATCCTTAAACAATTCCTTACCCCCTGCAATCATTTTTGCATATTTATTTCATTCTCAAAAGGTCCACGACATATGTATTTTTTATAAAGGGCGGTACGGTCTTACAAATCTTTTCGATATAAGTTAATTACATCTTTTAAAGCTGCAGCTGCAGCGCCTCGTGGATTAGAAGCCCCACCAATTGTAGTAACTTGTCCCATCGTATCTGTAAAGAACGTAATTCCTTTTTCGGTCCCATTTACTTTTGCTAACGGATGATCTTTTTCTATTTCGCACGGTTCAACATTTAAATTGACATTGCCACCCTCATCCTTATATGCTGATGCTATTAATTTAATAATTTTATGTTGTTCCTTAGCATTTCTAAATTGCTGTTTTGTAACGTGCTCGATTCCTTTTATATGTATATCAGTAAGTGTTTTCTCTGTTTCCATTAAGCTGTTTGTCAAAAGTAACAATTTACACGCACTATCTGAACCACTTATATCTAATATAGGGTTTGTCTCAGCAATTCCTTTATTTTGTGCTTCTTTCAGTGCTTCTTCAAATGTCATATCTTCCTCATACATTTTCGTAAGAATATAATTAGTTGTTCCATTTAATATTCCTTCTATTTTTTCAATACTGCAACCAGCTAAACTAAATTGTCCGATATCTAGTGTCGGTAGTGCAGCGGCTGTTGCACCGCTATATCGAATTCGTATATTTGCGCCTTTTGCTGCTTCATTTATTTCTCTCCAATTTGTAACGAGCGCACCTTTAGAAATTGCTACTATATCCATCTGTTTTTCAATCGCTTGTTTCATATATTGTTTCCCTGGATTTCCATCTTTAAGATTTGTAACTGTTGATTCTACCAATACAGTACCACTTATGCTAGTTGTTGCACGTTCCTTCGGATGATACTCTAAATATTTTTCAATTGCAGCGGTACCGCCACCATACATCAATAAATGATGAAGTGATAAGCCGTCTTCATTATGTATTGCGATATTTCTCCCTAATACGCCGCTTACAACTAATTGAATCCCATATGTTTCATATATATATGAATATTTTTCATGTAATAATTTTATAAACTCTCTACCTACTGTTCCGTATCCTGATAATACAACTTGAATTTTCATAATATCCCCCCATATTTTTCTACCAAATCCCTCTTTCAATATAATATAAAGCGCTCTCGAATTCCATCGAGAGCGCTTTATTATTACCTATTTCGGTAAACGTGATAGCTTTTCAGCAATTGTTCTATAAAACTCTTGAATGCTAGAAAAACCTAACGAGTCTGAAACACTTAACCCTACCATGTCGAGATGGTCCCAATTCGCTTTCGTTTCGATATGATTCCATTTTCCAATCTGTAATGACTCATTATTATTTACAGTAACATTAGAAGATGGTGCAATCATAGAATTTGTATTTACTACACCATCATTTTGCCACCAAGAAGTATCAACTAGTGGACGGTTTTCTTCATATCTCGCATAAGAACCTAAGAAAAATGCATTCCCCATCAACACTTTATTCATCGTTATATGAGGCAAATGTAAACCTGTTATAGGTGCTGCTTGTGATGCATGTCCACTATAGGATAAATAATACACATCTGGTTGCGTCTTTACCCAATTATTTAACTCCTTTGCACCATCTGTACTTAAGTCCCATTGACTTATATCTTTTGTATTTTTCCAAAGTGAACTATTTAGAATACGATTACTATATTGGAAAAAGGACTCTCCAGCATTCTTCTTTATACCCCATTGATCCAATTTAAAATCATATAATGATAAATTATTGTTTCCTCCAAAGCTTGCAGCTGTAATGAGTAAATCTTTAACGAACGGCAGTAGAAGACTACCATCCGCAAGTGTTGTACCGTTGTGAGGGGTTGCTAATGTTGTAACACTATGAACGTATGATTTTCCGCCTTCAAATAGTGGTGATATTTTGGTGTCTGGGTGATTTTTCACATAATTCTTTTCTTCAAAACTACCTTCTTTTAATAGCTGTACTAATGTTCTAATCGTTTGTCCACCCATGCTATGTCCAACTAAATGAACTTTATTTGTTTCACTCCAATTCGGCGCAAAACCACTATAAGTTCTGCCAAAACGATTATGTCCATGTTTCTCAGCATGGACTGCACCATAGTCTACTGTCCCACCGCTAATTTGTGCATACAATTCACATGCACGATCCCAGTTACTAGAAACAGGTCCAACAGCTGCGGTATGTACCGTATAACCATTTCGTTTCAAATCTTCCTGTATATCATGAACACCACCCCAATATTTTACGCCAAGCATTTCTTCTCTACCCCATCCAGCAAATCCATTCACCAATATGATAGGATAATTATTTTGTTGCCTCTCTTCAGCGTATGATATTTTCGCTGCGAATGAACATACGGTCACTAATGCAAAAAAACATATTTTTAAAAATAACTTCCCCATACTTTCTCCCCCTAATAAAACGTTTACATTTTTCTTTTCAAAAAATAACAGAATAATTTAACAACTTAAACATAATGTAAAGTATTTTATATACGTTGTATATATAGAAAACATATACAAATGTTGATAAATATTAATTCAAGTAAATATTTACTTTTTACAATACAACTTGTAAATCTATTTATTTAGATTTATAATTAGATATAGTTTCCTCATGTTAAAAAGATTTAAAAACCATAAGAAAACTAATCTCATTGCTTGAAAAGGAGGAAAAATCATGCAAATCGGATCAAATATTCATACATTGTCTCAACCTACTAAAATAACTCCATCTAATCTTGAGCATAATACTATCTCTTCTACTAAACTTGAAAGTAAGAAAATAAATGATCCTATCAAGTTTGATATTCGTTTATCTGAAAAAGAAATGAAACAGCCTGAGCATAAATTTAATGAATTAGATTTATGGAAGATGTTAAAGGATAAAGGTGTTCCCTTATGGATCATCCTTGAAATGCTACAAAAGGCTCGTAAAGAAAAAGAAGCCCAAAATAATTCAGTTCAAAATTCAAATGCGATTGAAGAAACGAGTGAGACTCGATTAAATGAAGTAATGTAAGTTATTTAAACGGTATTAAAAAGAGCTCGAGGTTGATAAAGTATCCATCAACCTCGAGCTCTTTTTTAAGATTTTTCTCCAATCGTTACAAACTGAATTGATACCTCATCTCTATAACCTTCAATTAACTTTCTTACTTTTACTTTTTCATTAATCAACGTATTATCTGTCGATATTTTAGGGTTTTCATCACCTAATGACTTTTTCAAGTGTAGAAGTTGCATATTCGTTTCATTTGCTTTTATTTCTTTATACACACTATTTTTCGCCACAACAATATACCATAGTACTCCATAGTCACGTTTATTGCCAAGCCAAACATCACTACCATATGTAACAGGTATCTTGTTTCCTTCTATTTCAATACTTTTTATATTCTTTTCTTCTTCATTTATAAATAATAGGGAACTTTCTTTTGGAAAATTCGGCAACGTATCTAACGTTTTAGAAAGGGATGCCTGATCACGTTTACGAAAAAGCTTTGCATTCATCATCGCTTGTGCAGTAGATTCATTTATTATCAGAACCCTTTTTTGGTCAAATCTACCTGTTTTCACTGCAAAAGCTTCCTGTTCTTTCGTGTTTTCCTTATAACGATTCATAATTGCTCCAGTATGATTCTCATCTCCAATGATTAATACACCGTTAGCTGGAAATCTGTTTTCGTTTTTAGAGCATGCACTTACACTTAATAACAATAATATACTTAATATGAAAATAGATAATTGTTTTTTCATCACAGTTCCTTCCATAACTTCAAATTGTTTTTTTACATGCTTTTCTGCAATCTTACTTGCTGATTTTCTCTATTGTTCCATTGTCTTATGAAGCTTTTGTAAATAACGCCAACGAGTTATAAAGAAATATAAAACTTGTATACATATAAATGAAATTAAAATGACAATAGAGCTATTTAGAATAGAAAAATCGACTAATTGTTGTAATGCCATATAAGCGACTACAGTATGTATTACTGCAACGACAATTGGTAAGAAAAACATTAATAATAACTGTCTCGTTACAACTTTCTTTAGCTCCCGTTTACTTAACCCCATTTTCGAAATCATTTTATACTGCTGTTGATCACGATTCAAATCAGTATATAATCGGAAATAAATAAAACTAGCAGCAAATGTGAAGAAAACGATTCCGACTAAAACACTAGCCATAAGTAATAACCCATTCGTTTGTTTTGCACTTAACAACTCTATTGTTAGTGCTCTAAATTCAAAATGTATATCTCTAGGTTCTTGATCAAATATATTATTTAATTGGTTTGAAACCTCTTTCGTTTTTATCCAATCATCTACAACAAATCCGTAAGTACGATATTGAATAATATCTTCATTATCTGGACCACTATTAAGTGGAATTCCATCATATACATGATCTTGAATAGCAATATATATCCCTTTCGTATCATGTGGCAAAACTAAATTATCGACAGTTTTTTTCACATGAAATGTCTTTGTCCAATCGCCTTGAATGACTTCAATATTCTTCTTATAATCACCATTTTTAAATTCTTGTTTTTGTGATACCATTCCAGGAATTAATAACATTTCATCTTCTTTTTCAATCATTTCTTGTTGATATCCAAGTGCTCTCGCAAGTTCGTTATACTCACTTAATTTCATTACATATACATTGCTTTCCGTATATATATATGAAGATGAAGCCATTCGATATGGAATATTAGCATCAGCCAGATGTTTTTTTATAATAGAGAGATGTTTATCCGCTATTTTGTTGTTTTCAGGAGCCATGTATAGTAACGTATACGGATTCGTCATTCTTACTAAATCTTTATTTCCAAGAGCAGCTGTCGTTCCAATTGCTGTAATAGCAACTGCTGAAATAATAGATACTATAAAAAACATCGTTGCATTATCTTTCATACGGTAAATTAATTCAGAAAATGTTAATATATTTGTTCTCTTTAAAAAGAAAGATTCTCTCCTTTTAGCAAGGTGCAATATATAAACGCTACACTGTGTATATAAAAAGTACGTTCCTATAATTACTAGGAGCACACCTATTCCAAGCGTAATAAAATTGGTACTTGGTATGAAGCGAAATACTGAAAAATATCCATATCCTATACTAATTAAAGAAAGTAGCGATAATAAAACTGAAGATTTCGGTTCAGGTTTTGGCTTTTCCTCTGCTCGAATAAGTTCCACAAGTTCCGTTACTTTTATCATTTTAAATGTAAATAATGAAACAATTAAAAACAAGAAAAGAAATGTGATAATTGTTAATAATACAGCCCGCACTGGTATATAAAAAGGTAAACCATTATTAATCATTAATACACTTGCACTTATCAATAAGACTAGTTTAGAAAATATGAGTCCAATGAAAATCCCTATACAAATTGAACCAAGTCCAATCAACATATTTTCAATTAATAATAATTTCTTAAGTTGTCTCATTGACATACCTTGCATCATTAAAACGCCAAATTCTTTCTTACGGGTTTTTAAAAACGAACTAACTGAATATAAAATGAAGAAAAATGAAAATACAAAAATCAATCCTTGCGAAACTGAAAATCCCAATGTACCAAATGCACTTATTGTTGCACTTGTCGATTTCAATTCACCTTGTAAATCAGGATGAAATAATAAAAGAGCATACGTAAAGAAAATCATAATAGAAAATGCACTACTTAAAAAATGGGCAGCATATGTACGCTTATTGCGAAAAATATTATTAAATGCGAACTGACGAAAAGTCATGCCTTTTCCCTCCTAACAAAGAAAGGACATCCATAATCTTTTGATAAAAAGTTTGCCTACTTTCACCACAATAAATTTCGTTATATAGTTGACCATCTTTAATAAAAATTACTCGGCTGCAAAAGCTCGCTGCATACGGATCATGTGTAACTAACATCATCGTTGCTTTTTCTTCTTTATTTAGAGTATCCAGCATCTCCATTACATCATTTGAAGATTTAGAGTCCAAGTTCCCTGTTGGTTCATCTGCAAGTAATAATTGCGGCTTATGAACGATCGCACGAGCAATTGCTGTTCTTTGAGCTTGTCCCCCTGATATTTCAAATGTTCTTTTATTCAAGATATCTGTAATATTTAACTTCTCTGCAATCTCTTCCAATCGCTTGTTCATTTCTTGCACGGAAACACCATCTAAAGTCATCGGCAATACGATGTTTTCTTTTACAGTAAGTGTGCTAAGAAGATTAAATGATTGGAAAACAAATCCTAATTGGTTTCTGCGGAATAACGCTAAATCTTCTGATGATAATTGGAAAGGATTTGTGCCATTTATTAAAATTTCTCCCGATGATGGAGAATCAATAGTAGATACCATATTTAATAACGTTGTTTTTCCACTACCAGATGGCCCCATAATCCCTACAAATTCACCTTCTTGAATTGATAAATCAATATCAACTAATGCTTTATAAGGTACTTTCCCTTTATATACTTTACTAATACTTTTTGCATGTAAAATTTCCATGTATATTCTCCCTTCATTTGCACGTCTCATAACAGAGTGTAAATGAATTGTCTTACAGCTCATATTGATTCGTCTTTCATTTATCTTACACGCTTGTAAGATTTCTAAAAAAACTGATAATAAAACTATTTTCAAACTGAAATTAACGCATAACTATCTTATAATAATTGTATAGTAGCAGGAAATACAAAGTATATGAAACCTTTATTATATAAATGAGAAAAGACCGATTGCTTTATCGGTCTTTTACTACCCAACGTTATATTTTTATCCACTCAGATCTTCTCAATATATAATGATTATATATTTGATTTTCTATCCTCTGTTGGCTCTTATAAATAAACCCACATTTTTCAATAACTTTATTTGATGCTACATTGTTAATTAAAGCAATTGCGTTAAGGTGATCTACATTCGTTTTTCCAAACAAATAGTTAATCATTCCTTTAGTTGCTTTCGTTGCATAACCATTATTATGATATTCACTTGAAACTGCATACATAATTTCTCTATTTGGTAAAGGAAGTTCATCTTTAATACCCGTACAGCACCATCCAATAAATTCATTTGTGGTTTTCTTAAATATTCCTAGTTTTAATATGTGATCATCTATGTTAGTCGTAGTTCTCACTGCATGAAGAAACGCTCTATTTTCTGGTATTTCATAATTTACAACCCAATTAACCCTTTGTTCTTTTGTTGATTTCCAGTCTGGTAAAAACTTTTCTATTTCTGGTTGATTGGATATGTTATAAATACTCTCTGCATCTTTGACCGTGAACTCTTGTAGGTATATATCTCCACAATCTATTTTAAATAACTTAGTGAATCTCTCTTCATCCATGTTAATCCCCCTTACTTACATTAAAGCTCCTTAATCTGCTTCGTAAGTTCCATAAACCGTTCATCCAGTGCTTTATATTCTTTGTCGTTAGAAGTTAAAAAGCTTAATTTCCCTAATACTTCTTGTCTCTCTGTTTCTAACGTTAAACGTAGCTCTTCAATATCATCTCTTGTTTTCGTAGGTTCTTCTAGCTGCTTTTGTATCGTATTGTTTGAAAACACGAGTTTTATGTTAGTTGTTTTCTCCAGAAAATATCGATCGTGAGATACAATTACTAATGTTCCGTTATACTCAGCTAATGTATTTTCAAGTTGTTCACGTGAAGGTAGATCCAAGTGATTCGTCGGTTCGTCTAAAATGAGTACATCTTTTTCATCTAAAATATAAGCCATTAGCTTACATTTTACTCTTTCTCCCATACTCATATGCTCAATCGGCTCTTTCCATTGAGAAGCTTGGAACCCTAAATGTTTCATTAAATTTTGGACTTTTCCTCTTTCTTCAAACGTCTCTTTAAAAAATAAATTTTCTGGTGTTTTATCAAGCGGTAAATCAAAAACTTCTTGTGTTAAATAGCCGATGTTCGCAGATGGTGAAATCCATATTTCTCCTTCAGCATTTTCCGTTCCCATAATCATCTTCAGTAATGTTGTTTTCCCACTACCGTTTGGTCCAACAATCGCGACTTTCTCACCGTGCTGAATTGTAAAATTAACGTTTTCAAATAATACTTTCCCATGAAAGTCTTTTTTTAATTGCTTCACTTCTAAAAAACGTTTTCCTACTTTTTTGTTCGCTTGAATAGAAAACTCAACTGAATACTCTTCTTTCACACGTTCTACTTTCGCTTTCTCCAGCTCTTTTTCAAGTCGTTTTCGTTTTGACTTCACTTGTGCATCCATTCGCTTCGCTTTTACACGATAGAATTCTTTCACACCTTCTTGTTTTGTAGACTGCGCGTGTGCCTTTTGTGACCATGAACTCAATTCTTTTATATGTGTTTCTACTTGTTCTATCTTTTTTTGCTGCTTTTCATATTCACGCTGCTGCGACTTTCTTTTTTGCTCACGTGCTTTCATGTAGCTCGTATAATTACCACTATGCTCAATTAATTTTTTGTCCTCAATTGACCATATTTTTGTTGCGACAACATCTAAAAAATATCGATCATGCGATACAACGATAACTGTACCTTTCATGTTTTTTATTTGTTTAATGAGAAATCCCGTACTGATCTCATCTAAATGATTTGTCGGTTCGTCTAATATTAAGACATTAGGATTTTCAGCAAATCCTTTTGCTAATCGAATTTTCAGCTTTTCACCACCACTTAAAGTATGAAAATCGTTCGTTGGCACGCCCCATTTTGCAAGAAGTTCTGCTTCTTTTGCAATTACATCATTACTAATAAAAGATTCTATTTCTTGCTCAACATATGCTGTTGTCATATTCATTTGCATCCATTCAACAGTACCTTTTGAAGGTTCAATCTTCCCATTTATTAATTGAAGTAACGTTGATTTACCAGCACCATTTTTACCGATTAATCCGATAACATCCCCTTGTTTTACTGTCACATTCATTTTCTCTAACAACATATTTTCTTTTATTTCAACATAAACATCATTTAATTTTAATAGTTCTTTCATAAATACCGATCCCTTTCATTAAGGGAGAATAAAAAATCCTCCCAAATAAATTTGGCAGGATTAGTCATTACATTATTTATACCCAAATAAGCTATTGCGCAATATAAATAGCAATACCGTTGTATGGAAATTGGGCAGACTAATCCTATTTTTTAGAAATTGAAATTTATTGAATTTCAACATTTAAAAATAAGATTAGTTAATCATCGTCCACCCATCATTCCTTTCCGTCGTTAATAACCATATTGTACCATACTAGTACTGTATGAGTAAATGCAATTATATGTGCTGTTAAAAAGATTGCTTTCTTTTAGGTTTATTTATCATTCCTTAACTTCATGTTGAATAAGCACAAGTTACATTGATTGTAATACGTCCTTTAGATTTCCCCAGTAGTAAACTTCTAAGCACTCTCTATTATATAAAGTGAAACTTTAATCAGTGGGGGTTTTCTTCATCCCCACTGATTATTAGTTGAACCAATCGGACTTTAATGGGCAGCCCGACCCCCACCTAATTTCTTTGCTTTCGCTGAATTTTGAGGTGGGGGTCTTACTGCCCATTAAAGCGGGATAAATTTTGTATAAAAACAAAATGTTATTCATTATCCAATAATCACTTATTGTTTTTCGATAAATTTTTATTGATTATTCCCTTGTAATAAGCTATTATATCTTTACAGAAAATATTAATGTAAGGATTGAATTTATGGACAGGACATTAAAAATCACAAAGTTAAATATGTTTTTAAGGATTTTTCTCGTCCCGATTATAGTAGGGATAATTGTTGGTATACTAACTAAATTGGGGCAAGGTATACTTCCTGGACATTGGAATTCATTAGCTAATCTAGGAAGCGTTTGGTTAGTTCCATCCTTTTTTGTGGCTAGCTTTAGTTATTCTAAGCGTACAGCTATACTTTCTGGTATCCTTGCACTACTCGGTATGGTATTAGGCTACTATGGTTATGCAATAGTTATTAAAAATGTAGCTCACTCTATTTATTTTATATCCGTATGGATTGTATGTGCATGTATAGGAGGAACTATCTTTGGAGTTGCAGGTTTTCTATGGAAAGATACTACGGATCCACTTCATAAATTCGGAAGCGCGCTTATTAGTGGCGTTTTTGTAACGGATGGACTTCACATTCTTTTAAATTTTGAAGACTATAGTCACATGTTACCTGTTGGATATACCGAAGTCATAGTCGGGATTATCTTGATTCTTGTATTAGAACGCTCTAATGCTAATCGAATTTCTTCTTTCTTAATGATGGTTCCTATCACTATTTTAGGATTAATTGGATATAAATTATTAAGTTTGTTTACTTAATTAAAATTCATGAAGCTAGCTCTTTCAAAGGGCGAGCTTTTTTCTTACAAAAAACTATTTAAATATTAATAAATTATTAAAAACCTCTCATTTAACAGCCTTATTTATTATTGTGTCATTACACATACTTACACGACCTTTTATTAGGATCATACCAGTCTTTTATATCATTTTATTTAATCCATATAAAGTAAGGCTAAAAAACTTATTTCAAAAGCTCTTTAGCCTGAGTCATTTTTACACATTTAAAATTTAATACGTACAACGGTACCTTTACCAACTTCTGAATGGATTTCTACACTATGTCCTAATTGCTTCGTAATTTCATGTACGAGATATAGCCCCATTCCAGTTGATTCTTTAAAATCTCTACCATTTTCTCCTGTAAAGAAAGGTTTAAACACTCTTGGTAAATCTTGCTTCGATATTCCTACACCATTATCAGCAATTTCAAGTATAACATTATTACCTTCCTTACAAGCTTTCACTTTAATCTTCTCTCTACTACCAGATGAATATTTAATCGCATTCGATAGTATTTGTCCAATTAAAAATTGTAACCATTTCGCATCACTTTCTACTGTAATGTCCTTATCAATTTCAAGCTCTGGATATACAAAATTCCGGATAAAGAACCGTTTATGCTCATGTACCGAATCATTCACTATTTTATATAGTTGTACTCTTTCTACATAAAAATCTTGTGTAAATGCTTCTAAACGTGCGACATACAGAGCCATTTCTAATCCCTTTTTTAATCGATCAGTTTCCTCATTTATACTTTCAAAACGTGAATCTACTTCATCCTGTGTAATTAATTCTATTACAGATAAAGGTGTTTTCATTTGATGAATCCACTGATTCATAAAGGTTAAATGGTCATTATTTTTTCTCTCTTGCATTTGCAGCTGATTTTGATAATGTCGATATTGCACCTCAAGTAGTTCTTGAAGAGCAGCCGATACAGCTGCAAAATCAGATTTTTGAACAGATTCATCCAAAGATTGCATCGGGTTTGCTAAGCGCTCATAAAAAGAACGATGTGTAAAATAACGAAACACTAAATAACTTCCCATAAAGAAAACACCTAGAAACATTGCATATAACGCCGTTGTAATATGATTATGCCCATCAAACCAATATACGAGAAATATAGCTAGTAGTTGAATTATAGTAAAGCAAATAAGTGGTATATGATCACGTATAAACAATCTTATCATTTTTCTATACCAGTATCCCAAGTAATATGCAATCTATATCCAACACTACGAATCGTTTCAATCGCACCTTCTATATGTAACGTTTGTAACTTTTTACGCACACGTGTTGTATTTACACTTAATGTATTATCATCAACATAAGATTCGCTATCCCATAATTTATTTAACAACACTTCCCTACTCACAACACGCGGATAATTTTTCATTAATGTCTCTAATAAAATAGCTTCGTTTCTCGTTATATCAATCTCTTCGTTTCTAAGTTTCAATACAAGTCTTTCAGGATATAAACAAAGGCCTTGTTGCTCAATCATTCGCTCTTCTAGTTTCGGTGCATAATCTCCATATGCACGTCTTAAATTACTACGAATTTTCGCCACTACCACTTCATAATGAAACGGCTTCGGAATAAAATCATCGCCACCGTTTTCTAACGCCATAACTTGATCCATCGTACCTTCACGAGCCGAAATGAATAGTATCGGACATGTAGAAACACCACGAATTTGACGACACCAAAAGTAACCATCAAAACTCGGTAAATTAATATCTAATAAAACTAACTCTGGTTGTTCATCTAAAAAAATGTCTAATACATTTTGAAAGTCCGATACAATAACTCCTTGATAACCATATTTCGCAACATATGTTGATAATAGTTCTGCAATTTTCATATCGTCTTCTACAATCATAATTTTGACCATTATTGAACTCCTTTTTAATCCACAATCTCAAATATACTTATATAAAATAAATACTACCTCTTTTCACAAAATCCGTAAATTAAAAAAAGGATGCTTTTATACAAAAGTATCCTTTTTCGTCCCTTATCTATTTAATATGAAATTTACTAAAAGTAAATCCTAGTTTCTCCACATAATCCATCCCTAATTCCATACGCGCCGTTTTCAACGGATCCACAACTTGGCAAACTTTTAAATCACTGGCAGCTGATGTGTGCCACATGAAATGCTCTCTTCTTTCGGTGCAGTACCAATTACACCAATTATTTGATTAATCAGAATTTGCAGTTCGTTTGAAAACAAAACATGTTCATTATGTATTAAGACGATTTTTATTGTATTTTCATGTAGATCTTCACCCATTACGCCAAGGTTCACCCCTGTAGTTAAAACACCTTGCTCTGCAATTTTTATCTTTTCAATCGTTACAGCTAATATGTCACCAGGTTCTGCACCACTGATATATACAGGTCCAGTCGTCGGATTAATTCGGTTTCAATCAAATTCCTGAAACGCAACATCTTCAGAGTCAATTTGATTCTCAAAGCAATCATATGTTCCAAATATAAGACGACTCCCAATTTCTACTTCCATATGTTGCTTTGAAATAAACTTTGATTAAACATACCTCACAGACTCGTAATTTATGGTAAACAAGAAGAATTCATTTTGAAAAAAGATTGATCAAAATGAATTCTTATCTAACAAATTTAAGTTTCTATACTATAAAAAGTTTGGTCATTTTCTATCTTTATTCTTCAACAAACGCGCCCTTTTCTTAAACAACATGCATCGTATTATAATTTAGACATAAAGACAAAACCCTAAATTACGAAGTGTCTTATAACTCTTTGGTGTGCTCATACACTACCGATTGATACGTTTCCGGATTAATTCTCAAGAATGTCGTGTAACCTCTCAGCAAACTCTTTATGATGCACTGTGTTATAGCCCACATGGTTTCCTGGAAACTCTGCGAATTCTGTTCCGAGGTGTTCTGCCAAGTTGAATGCGCAATGGTAAGGAAAAAATTCTCGTGAAATACTTCCACCGGCTGGACGTACCTGTATCGATGCAGGTTTTAATGAGTGCTTTAGTGCATCGATGTTTAAAGTATAGCTGAGAATTCCCGGGATTTCATACTCAGTGAAATAAATCGAATTGCCGAGTAGTCGCTTTGTTAGCATATCCTTCGATAGTCCGGAATTGCTATCATCGATATTTGACAATAACTTCATGACCTCACTTTTATGATTCCCTTTAAGGTCTTCCATGAAATTTATAGCCTGCTTCAACTCATTTTCAGGTAAAAGTTGTAATAAAACCGGTTCGTGTGGGATTAGTAACTGTACCTGCCCAGGATGGCGTATACACAAATCAAGTCCGATGACAGCACCAGAACTACTTCCGAATATATAAGCCGGTTCATTGGTCAAATTGGCTAGCAGCCGGTGAGCGTCTTCACTATGTGTTTGCACATGGTAATCTTCAGTTTTATTGACGAGATTGCTACGGGAATGACCACGACGATCGTAAGTAACAACGGTATACCATTTAGCAAGATGGTCGGCAATATTATGGAACTTGTCGGCATCACCACCCCCACCATGAATCAAAAGAAGAATTGGACCCGAGCCACGCACCTCATAATAGATGCTTGCTCCAATTACTTGCAATGTTCCGTTTTTTACTATACTCATTTGTACATCCTTCCTTTCTTTTGTCATCTCCCTTAACATTACATGATTGGTGAATGATATAAAATGCAGGAAATAACTAAGAAACAAATTCACCATAAGAAAAAGAAATGTGTGGCTTTAAAATAAAGTTTGATTAAAAATATTGTGTTAAACCGTATTCTATGTTGAATAAAAAGAAACCATTTTGAAAAAAGTTTAATCCAAATGGTTTCTTATCCAGCAGGTTTCTGTTTTATAAAAAAGTTTGATCATATATTTACAATTCTTTGATTAAAGAGATACAGCATCGCAACTTTATTTCAAAACTACACCATACATGGTTTATTCTCTGATGACATCGCGTAAATAATATGGTCTTTATGAATTCGATACATAATACCTCTCCCTTTTATATTTATCTACTATTACTAATTAGCTCTTTTTATACAAGCTCCTCTTAAAATTAAATGTTATTTTTATGTAAAAAAGCACGCAGATTGTTTTATAACATACACTCTTTACTATAACAGAAAGGTGGTATCACTATGCCCCTTATTCCATACAACGAAAGTGATGTTGATTTACTAGCTCGTTTAATTCGTGCTGAAGCTGAAGGCGAAGGTCGCCAAGGTGAGGAGTTAGTTGGATGTGTTGTAGTAAACCGTGTATTTTGTGATTGCTTAGATTTTAAACAACTCCGTACCGTACGCGACGCTGTATATCAAAGCCCCGGCGGATTTGAAGCAGTACAATATGGATATTTTTATCAACGCGCTCGTGAATCAGAAAAAGAAATCGCACGAAAAGTTTTACAAGGTGAATGGCGCTGGCCTGCACGATGGGCTCTTTGGTATTTCCGTCCAGTCGGAGCTTGTCCACCTGAATGGTATAATCAGCCATTTGTAGGACAGTTTAAAAGCCATTGTTTTTATGAGGCAAGTGGTGATGAATGTCCAAAAATGTATTCACGCTAGCAAAATTTGAAACGCAAGTACTTAGACCTCTAAGTACTTGCGTTTCTTTTAGCTTTATTTTAGAAATCTAGTAATGAGATGAATTTTTCGATGCCCACCACATGTATTAATAACGATATACGTGGGCCACTAGACTGATTCATAATGAGCTTATAAATAATAATAAATAATTGTTTTTGATTTTCTTTCATTATTTTTTTATTTTCGTGATGACAAATCGAATACAATTGCTCCATTAAGTTAGAGTAATCTTTATTAGAACGAAGTATTTTACAAACTTCTACTAGCCATTCTTTCTGCCTTTCATCTAATGTATAGTAAAACTCTTTATTTTTCTCCTGATTTACCGCAATTAATTTTTCAGATTGAAAGTTTCTTATCCAATACTCTGCGCGATTACTTATCGCTCTCATTTCATCTAATGCATAGCTCCTATCTATTTTCTTTAATATCCCCTGTAAAATAGTAGAATCAAAATTTAATAATGGTAACGTTCCTGCTACTTGATTAAATTTCGGATATTCTTTAAAATCGCTATCAACTTTAGAGATTTTAATTGCATCAAATAAATCTTCATTTTTGAGCGTTTTATTTTCATAGCTATCTTTCAATCGCTCATACTCTGTATAATTGCGAATCACATCTTCATCTAACCCAATATGAAAAGCAGCGCCTGGTTTGTATTTTGCAAACATAAAGAGAATTACTTCTGGTATATACACTCTCAATAAATTACTTGGTGTAATACTATTCCCTGAAGAGCTAGACATTTTTTCATGATTTCCTTTAATACCAATGAAATCGTAAGCAACGTAATGAGGCGCTTCACGATTGAATATTTTCCTTGCAATTTCTTTTGATACATTATAACTACCCGTTTCTGATGAATGATCTCTTCCACCCGGTTCAAAAATAACATCCTCTATCATCCATCTCATCGGCCAATCGATTTTCCAGTTTAGTTTCATTTTATTTGTATTTAATACGGATAATTCTTTTTCATTTCCGCATTCACATTCATACCGGACTGTTTTTAATACTTCATCAAAATGTGTAATAGTTGTTGTATCTTTTCCACACCTCTCACAATATAATGCAGCTGGATAAAAATTGTTTCGCTCTTCTTCACTACACTCTCCAGTTTTAAAGTCCATTAAAATATCATATATTTCTTTTCGTTTATACAAAGCCTCTAAAATATTTTTGTTATACCTTCCGCTTCTATATTCATCATGTTGATAAATAAATTCTACTTCAATTCCAAATGCTTGAAGCGATTTTTCAAACTCTTTTTCAAAATGCTCCGCATACGAGTTATAACATCCATACGGATCTGGAATATCACAGTATGGCATACCAATATACTTCGCAAAAGAAGGATCAATATTTTTGGGAACTTTTCTAAACCTATCATAATCATCCCACGAAAATATAAAACGAGTCTTTTTCCCTAAATCTTGAAGTGCTCTTACTACGAAATAAGTCGTTACGATTTCACGAAAATTCCCAATATGAACAGAACCTGACGGACTAATTCCTGATGCACAAACAAACGTTTCTTTATTTGGATGTTTCCTAATTAATTCATGTGCTACTTCATACGCCCAATGCATATATTACTCACCTCGATTATTTTTTTGTTTTCGCATTTTCAGTTTTATGCAATAAAAAAACTCCCACCCCCAAGATTATTCATCTTGAGGACGAGAGTTGTTAGCTTCGCGGTACCACCTCAGTTTGTTAATATGTCACCATATTAACCTCTTCAGGTACGGCAAAATATGCTTATACCCTATCTCTATAACGGGAGAATCCGTCGCACCATCCCTAAATAAATGAGTTCCTTGCGCAGCTCCAAGTCTTTTTTCGTTAAGATGTATACCGCTCTTTCTCAGCTACCAGAGCTCTCTGTACGTATTCTTTCTTAACTACTCTTCTCTTCCATGCCATTTTAAATATTAGTTTTTTAATATGATAATTTATAATGCTTTTATTGTCAAACTTTTCCGAATTCAAAACATATAATTACCTAAAAAAATTCTTTATCGCTTCTAATTGAATTTTATGACTACACTCATCACAACAATATGCCCCGTTTGGTTTCTCTTTAAATCGCTTATATTTTTCACTGCCTTCGTAAACACGAAATATATTCTTACAAGAAAAGCAAACAATCTCATAAAACATCATATGCATTTTCCTCTCCTTGTTTATACACTTTTTTAATCACTTGTGAGAAGGTCATTTTTCTACAGTATAAATTTTAATATCCTTTGACTAAAAGGTTTACCTCTATTCTTATCGAATTATATTAATATCTTATAACGCGAGGTGAACATCTTGTTCAGTAATATAGAATTAGTTTTAGATGCTAAAGCAAGTTTAGCTGAAGGACCATGTTGGGATGGAAAAAAGCAACTTTTATATTGGGTTGATATTATGGAGAGAAAATTATGCATATACAATCCTACCGCTAATACGAACCGAGTAATTGCTCTCAATCAACAAATTGGCTGTGTTGTTCCATATTTAGAGGATGTATTACTCTTAGCTATGGAAAAAGGCTTTTATTCTATTAATGTAAATACCGAGAAACTGACACATATTTTTGACCCTGAACCACATTTAATAGAAAATCGTTTCAATGATGGAAAATGTGATCCAGCTGGTCGTTTCTGGGCAGGTTCTACAGATACATACGGTATGAATGCTGCAGGTTCCTTGTATTGTTTACATCATAATTTAAGTGTAGAGAAAAAAGTTTCACATGTAAATACATCAAATGGAATTGCTTGGTCACCTGATCATACATACTTTTACTTTATAGATACACCTACTAAAAAAGTGGTTCGCTATCAATATAATATACGTACTGGAGAAATTCATAATCCAAGTGATGTAATCATTTTCTCTGAAAATGATGGTCTACCTGATGGTATGACAATTGACGAAGAAGGTTGTTTATGGATTGCACATTGGGGAGGTTCAAAAATAACTAGATGGAATCCATCTACTGGAGAACAAATATTAAATATTCCAATTCCAGCTTTATATGTAACATCATGTACATTTGGAGGACCTAATTTAACAGATTTATATGTTACAACAGCCAGAACAAGAATGACGGATGACGAATTAAAAGAGTATCCACATGCTGGTGGTATTTTTCGAATTCAAACAAATATAAAAGGTTGTTCTACATATGAATTTTGCAATAAAAATATTGGAGTTGAAACAATGTGAACCGTATCGATTACATAAGACAAGAAGAAAAGAAATATCACGACCTTTGCTATGAACAATATAAACTATTTGAAATTGGCTCTTGGCTGTACAAACCGGTTAAAACAGTTATGGACTTGATGGATCACTTTGAAGGACAAAACAACTTGCAAGTACTTGATCTTGGCTCTGGCGTCGGTAGAAATAGCATTCCAATTGCACAAAAGTTAAGGAATACTAGCGGCACTGTTACATGTGTTGATTTACTTAATTCCGCTTTAACAAAGCTACAAACTTATAGCAAAGAACATGATGTATTCGAGGTTATAAAAACAGAACAAGCAGCAATTGAAAACTATCATATTGACTCTAACGCTTATGATTATATCGTTGCAGTATCAAGTTTAGAACATGTCAAATCAGAAGAAGATTTTAAAAACGTGCTTCATTCTATGAAAAAAGGGACAAAAAACGGCGGTATTAATTGTTTGATTATTAACTCTAACATACAAAAAATTGATTTAAAAACGAATGAAGAATTAGAAGCTTTAATTGAAATTAATCTCCCAACCGAAGAAATAATACGTCTATTAAAAAGCATTTATAAAGGATGGAAAGAAGTAAAAGTTGAAATAAAAGAATTAGCTTATAATATAGTTCGTGATGAAAGACACATTCAATTAAAAACAAATGCTATAACGTTTGTAGTTCAAAAATAATCGTATAATAAAGATATGATTATTTTTCTCAGATTTATTTTTATTGCAAGAAATTTGCAACTATAAATATTTATGAAACAAAAAATAAAAGAGCACTTGTTTCCGCAAGTGCTCTTTTTGGGGATTTTGAGATATCCTATTAAAGAAAGTTAAGGTTACTTAAAGTTAATAGGTACTTCTATTATATGCTTGTCCTTTTTATTTGTGCATAATCAATATATAAACATCTTTAATCATTCTTAATAACTTTTAATTATAGTTCTCTCTTACATTTTATCGTAAAAAAATTGATTGAAGGTTTATTTACCACGTTCTTATTTGGTTCATCAATTTCCGAAACTTGTACTAATCCATATTGATTAAAATCTCGTTTTATAGATTCAGAATCATAGAAGAACATTTTTACGCCTTCCATTATTTCATAATAGTCTTGCTCCAGCTGTTTTCCTTTTCCATACATTGGGGCTTTTTGAGAAACAGTTGTAAAAACCATATATCCGCCTGGTTTTAACTGATTATAACAATCTTCAATAAATTTCTCTCTTTCCTGTTCATTCAACAAATGAAGAAGTGCATGACTAAATATCCCATCATACAGTTTGTTATTAAAAGGCATCTCATTTACCGAACCGTGATAGATACTAATATCTTCTAGTCCATTTTGCTTTGCTAAATCAATGGCTGTTTTTGAAATTTCAATACCTGTTACTTTTATACCATTATCGATAAAAACCTTTGCATTTCTTCCATATCCAATACCCGGAATTAATATGTCTTTAACGTTCTTTTCAAGAAAAAAATCTTTTGTCAAAATTGCAGATTCTGTAGATTCAAATCCCCACATCGTTTGTTTTTCGATAAAACTTGATTCCCAAAATTCCATTATGTATCTATCTCCTTATTTTCAATCCATTTTTAGTATCACATTAAAAACTTATAAATTTTAACGCTGCGTCTACCTATGCCAAATTAATTTTTTACCACATTCACTATAAGTCCATTGAATATAGCACAATTATAAGCCTATATCTATTATAATGATTGGTTTAAAATCCACCCTATTTTATTAATCCTTACATTTGTAGAAAAATAAAAAAGCCAATACTTCCGTTATAGTATTGGCTTTTTCTCACGAGAAATTATCTTTTTATATTGTACCGATCTAATACTTTTTCTAACATTTCTAAAGTTATTGGTTGTGCTTCTTTTATTAATTGATAACCAATACGACCATTCGGTTCCGCTGTAACTTGCTGTAAACTCTTTACATCATGGATTCCTTTTTCTCTTAATTGCATATATAGTTGTTGCTCCGACATTTTTGCCTGCATCAAATTCTCTTTTACAATCTCTCCGTTTTCAACAATTATAATGCTACTTCCATTTAGAAATTGTTCCACCTTCCTTGATTTCAATTCAAAGAAATGAATGATAAGTAGTATGCTTGCAAATATGATAGCCGCAAATATAGATGGGACTACTTTTCTACTTAATACAGGTTCCACAATAATACGGCCGATTGATACAACTATAATGATTTCAGCTCTTGTCATTTGGCTGACAGATGCACTACCTGTCATTTTCAAAACAATTATTCCAGTAAAAGTTAATATAATACTTTCCAAAATTATATTCATAATAACCCAATCCTTTAATGGTGTATTTTACTATCATTCCCATTAAAGTTGTGTTTTACTTACCTATTAAGTTGTTAAACCCTTCAGACCATGATGGAAATAAAGGTATCCAACCATACTCTTTACGCGCCTTATTATTGGAAGCTCCTCTTTCCCAACTATCTTTCCCATCTTGAACTTTAGGCTTAGGTGCCCCTATCGCTGCTGCATATATTGGTAACCATTCTTTACTAGTTGCTGGATAATTATCTACAATATTTACGATTCCTGAAGGCCAATTAAGGGCTAGCATAGTAGCTCTTGCAGCATCTTCGACATGTATAAACGAGATTATCCCATCTGATGCAATAATCTCATTATTACGAACTTGATTTGCTATTAATCCGTTTTCCGCATACCATGTTCCTGGTCCGTATAATGTGCCATAACGAAGTATTACCGATTCAGGTAACTCAGTAACAGCTTCTTCTAATTTCAATATGCCATTAACAGTGACTTGTCGAGGCATGGAAGCAGTAATATGTAGTGAATCTTTTTCAGTCGCAAATGTATCCCCTGGTTCATACGCCCATGAAATACTTTGAGCGATTATTTTCTGTACCCCTACATTTTTAGCTGCATCGACAAGGTTACGAGTGCCTTTTGTTCTAATTTTTGCATTATCCTCAAAATCCCATGAAGATAATGACGTTAATTGATGAATAACTACATCGGGATTTGTTTCTTCTAATACAGAAAATACAGCCTTTCTATTAAATACATCAGCTATTACTGGTATGGCACCAACCTTTTTCATTGCTTCTACTTGCGAAGTATTACGGATCATCGCAAAAACTGTATGCCCATTTTTTATTAACATTGGCAATAAAGAACGTCCTATTACACCCGTTGCACCTGCTACAAATATTTTCATATATGTTCCTCCTCATTTAGTAATCATAAATGTGACGAAACATTTGTAAGGTATGTGACAAATATTTTCTCATTTTTTTCGTTATTCATATGAAACATATACTTTTAATGGTTTAATTATCCCTAAACTCAATTCATCAAAGCATTGTATGAGTGAAGTATAATGTATTTCATGTTGAAAGATCTCTTCTATAAATGGTGTTTTTCCTATTTCTTCAAAAAACCAATCTGCATGCTTTTGATAATCGTATCCATCACTTGATCCAATGATTTGCAATTCTTTCTGATAAAAGTTAGCAGTTAATGTTAGTTCTTCTATATTACCATCAGATAGTATACATATTTTACCATTAGTTTTAAGAGCTTTTTGCAAAGTATGGAACCCACTATTTGTAGCAGAACATTCGAAACCATAATTATATGTTTCTATTATTTTCTCTTCTGAATCATATATGTTTTTCGGACCAAACTTCTTTGCAAAATCTCTTCTATTTTTATTAGGCTCAACAACATCCACGTGCTCAATGCCTACATAGTATTTTAAGAAATAACAAGCGAACAAACCAATAACTCCCATTCCAGTTATAAGTACTTTTTCATCATGTCGCGGGTTTAGTTTCAATACTCCTTTAGCAGCATCACACGAAAGAATAGATAATAAAGCAACTTTAGGTTGTATAGAACAAGGCACTCGGATTACTTTATGCCCCTTAACTATCCCTATCGTTTCATGTCCATAAAAAGAAACTACTTTATCACCTACGTTTACATGTGTTACTTTATTACCAACTTGAATCACTTCACCATAACTTTCATATCCAGTTTTTCTTGGATAAAAAGGATTCGTTTCCGTAACATCGGATCCATTATACTGTGGTAACTCGGCCCCAATGCTTATCGCTCCTGCGATTGTTTTAACGATAATTTCATCGTCCTGTATGTCCTTAATTTCATTTATTTCCCACTTGAGTTGTTTAGGCCCTTTTAAAATTAATTTATATTGTTCCATTTATATCCTCTCTTTTTATAAAGATGTTATAAGTAATATTGTTATCCATCTAGTTATCGACTATATTTATTTACCCACTAGAGAAATTACCCTTGCCCACGTTTATACCTTTAATGCTCCTGTACCTTTCTGTTCAGCGTCTAATACTTTAAGATTACTATTCTGATAACATTTTAAGAAAAGTCGTTGCCGCCCAAATGAAATACGCAAGTTGCGTCACGATATACATCGTAATTTCAAAACCTGTAAGCTTTCTTTCCCTTTTTATTTTCTTTAAATATCTATAAAAACAAAATGAACATAAGATCAGTAAAACAATAGACATTTGATATAGATTATCCACTAAAAGAACTGCCATTTATTTCATCACCTTTCCAATAGAAAGCGGGCTATAGTTCAAGCATACCATAAAAAAGGAATTAATTACCATGTAGTCTAGAGCAAATATTACCCAATTAAAACCAGTCACCTTTTTGAATTTATTCAATACAATGTTATGTAATCGACTACACACGATATAATAGGAGATTACTTTCTTTCACTGCAAATGCTTAGGAGGAAGTTGTACATGCAATTGATTCATAACATAAGAAAGGCATTTAATAACCTATGTAACTACGATACGTTCAATTTAATACACACTATTCAATCATTAAATATTTCACTTCATAAAATAGCTCCTTTTATTACTTCACCAGTTAACCTTGAATACGGAAGGAACATTATCTATCAATCTGAATTTGTAGAGATTTTAGTATTAAATTTCCCCAGCAAAGCAAAGACCTTTGTGCACGATTATGGAATATCTGTAGGATGTATACTAATAGTCAATGGTACGTTACAAAATATAACGTACGAAAATAATAGCGAGCGGATTGAAGAGTTTACAGAGGGAAATATTTTCACAGTAAAAAAAGATACTGTGCATAAAATGTATAATGCTACAGATTCAGCAGTAATAACTTTCCACGTATATTCCCCACCATTAAAAGATGTCCAAATATATGAATAGTCTTTAGAAGGAGGAAATATGCAAAATTTGAAAGATTACTATATAAAGAGCTTACAAGATGGTCGTAACGTTTGGCTCTATGGTCAAAAAGTAGATGTAACTACAGACAAACATTTTGCAGGAACATTAAGTACCATTTCTAATTTATTTACATTGTTTGATGATCCAATACGAAGAGATTCTGTTGGATATGTTAGTCCAAAAACGAAAGAATTTGTTCATACAGCCTTTTTAGTTCCGAATTCCTATAACGAATTATTAATGAGGAGAACCGCTTTTGAAACGTGGAGTTATGCTACAGACGGTGTAATGAGTAGACTATCTGATTACGCAAGATCGAGACTTACTGGCTGGTACGTATCAAAATATTTTTATAAAAAATTCGATGCACAGTTTCCAAATAAAATTACATCTTATTATGAAGAAGCGAGAGATAATCACTTATTCTTAAGCGTAGTTCAACGTGATCCACAAATAAATCGATCTACAGAATCAATGTTGAATACAAACGACTTAGGATTACTAAGAGTTACGAAAAAAACTTCTGATGGAATTTATTTAAGTGGTGCTAAAATGATTGGTACTGCTTCTCCTTATTCAAATGATTTATTAATCTATCCATTAGCAAAACTGACTGATACGCAAAAAGATTTAGCTCACTTTCTCATTGTGGCAGCCAATTCCCCTGGATTACATATGGTTTGTAGAGAACCATTTGCGAATACACATTCAATTACAGTTGATTCCCCTCTTAGCTCACAGTACGATGAAATGGATGCACTATTAATCTTTGATAATGTATTTGTACCATGGGAACGAGTCTTACTATATAACAACCCTGAAGCGTTATGGGCAATAAAGTCAGATGTAGCTTCTAGTAGTTTAGCTTATCACCAAGCAATTGTACGATTAGTAGTAAAGCTAGAATTTATAACTGCAATTGCTTGTGAAATTGCTGAAGCGATCGGTGCTACTACTTATTTGCATGTTCAAGAGAAGCTTGGGGAATTAATTATGCAAATCGAAACAATTCGCGCACTTTTAATTGCTGCAGAAGTTGAAGGTACTACAAATGAAACGAAAACTTATTTGCCGAATTTTAAATATATCGAAACTGCAAGGAATCTTGGTTCCAAATATTATCCCCGTGCAATAGAAATTTTACAATTAATTGGAGCAGGTGGGTTCATTCAACTTCCTTCGAGCTCGAATGACTTCCAAAGTCCGATAGCTGATTTATTGAAAAAGTACTTTAAAGGAACGAATATAGATGCCGAACAACGCACAAAATTATTTAAGTTGGCCTGGGATATCATTGGAAGTCCATTAGGATCTAGACACGAATTGTATGAAAGATTTTATGCCGGAGATCCAATACGAAATACAGCTACGCAATATGTAAATTATGATAAAAATCACTTTAAAAAGATGATAAGTAAATATTTACATTGATGAAAAAGAGCACTCTTTGCTAAGAGTGCTCTTAAAAAATATATAATTATCCAATTACATATATAATTGCTCCGGCCACAACTGCTATTTTTCTCCGTAATGGTTTCATCTTATTCACTTTTATTTTTATAATTCAGCTTTATTACTTCTGGTATATACTTCCTATCATATTTTCTCGTATAGATTTCTCCATCAGGAGTAACTAATTGTAAAACAATCTCACCACAAACCCCATCTAGTATTTCAAATTCACCTTGTGCATTTGAAATACTGTGTTCCTTACTTTCAATTGAATCTTCATAAATTTTCACATTAATTATAGGTTCGTTATTTTGATCTACGATAATACCTCTTGAATACTTTGCAACTGCTATGCATTGATCTCTTTTTTTATATTTAGCCACAACCATTACACCAACTACTATAGCGCTACATACAAACAAGAGAATGATTTTTCGCCTCAAAACCAAACAAACCCCTAATTCAAATTATTCTTTTCTAAACTGAAAATTAAACTGTCTTAATTGCTTGATTTCCCCAATTACTTTACGAATACCTTCTTCAATCTTATCTTCTTTTACATTCGAAACATTTAATTTTAATAGTTTTTCTTTAGGGAAATTCCTCATATAATTCTTATCAATAGTATCGACACTTATTTGCATGTCACCTAATTTTTGTATAAGTGTTTCTGTAACTATGTTTTTCTGCATTTCTAAACAGGTGTGTATTCCAAATGTGTTTTGTCTATTATATGTAAATAATGATGGATCTTCATTTTGCACTTTTTCTAATGTTTCTGCTAGTTTTATTGATCTATTATAGTAGGAAGAATTAATTTTACTTTTATGACGTTCAAACATACCGCTCTTTATATAAATTTCTAAAGCCGCTTGAGAAATCATCGGACTATCAATATCTAGTATCTTTTTGTATGTATAGAACGCATTTGCAATGGATGGTGGAATGACCGCAACTCCAACCCGTAAACCTGGAAAAATAATCTTCGAATAACTTTTCAAATATATGACATGACTACAATTATCCAAGCTATATAATGGATCTGCTTTTGAATCAGTTTCTAAATCTGCTAAATAATCATCTTCCACTATAAATACATTGTATTTCTTAGCCAATAGTGTGATTTTTTCTTTCTCATCTTTAGAATAAGACGTTCCAAGCGGATGATGATATCTCGGTATCGTATAGAAGAATTTTATTTTTCCGGTTTGAAATATTTGCTCCAATTCATTCAAATCGATACCTTCATTCGTACGTTTAATACCGATTACAGGAACTTTATTTATTTCTAGATAATCAATATATAGATGATATGTTGGTTGTTCAATTAATACAGTTTCATTTCCATTCGGAAATGGTATAGAAGTTAATATAGCAAGTGCCTGCTGAACACCTGATGTTATAAAAATATTTTCTTCTTTTGTAAAGACTTGATAATTTGCTAGTTGTTTTTGAATAACTGGTATTAAAGATGGTAAGCCTTTCGGCGTTCCATATACAAACAAATCATTTTTATACGTATCAATAGCCTTATTAATACAATGTTGAAAATCTAAATACGGAAAAACATCTGGATCTGGTGCTGAGGAGGCAAAATCAATTATCTCGTTATTTTCTATAGTACTCTCTGATTTTTTAACAACGTAGTATCCACTTTGAGGGACAGAATATATAATGTGACGCTTTTCTAATTCATGAAGAGCACGTATAACTGTTGCCTTATTACATTCATATTGCGTAACGAGTGACCGTATAGACGGTAATTTCTTTCCTTCTCTTATTTCTCCATTTTGAATCATATTTTCTATGTCGTTTAAAATATGTAAATACTTATACATCTTACACCTCCTTCAGTAATTCTATATTTAATTATATCGATTTTTCATTCATATAGCATTCATTCCTCAATTAGTTAATTTTCCGATCATCTATATCGTAAATCCCAATAGCATATGAATCATTTTCAATCCATTTCTTTACTGCTTCTGTTTTAAGTACCCCTTCAACTTCTTTTTCTATTTTCTGTCCAAGTTCTCTCGCCCCTACTTCATCATCGCTAATCTTAGTTTTTATATCAATGGTAACAGGTTGATTCTTTTTATAATTTATTTGCTGAATACCAAACCCTTCATATCCATTTTTTCTGAATACGTCATCAAATATATGTCCAAAAACTTGATTCCATCTACTCTCTGCCTTTACAACTTCTCTATTTCTTTGAGTTATATTGATTTTATAAGACGTTACACCTTGTATCACCAATCTTTTATTAATATCATTTTTTATTTCGTTACTATCTTCGCTATCAGCAATCTCTAAATCTAATATTCTTTCTTTTTCATCTCTTATAGCAGCACTAAAAAAAGATTCCTCCTTTACCGCGGCTGTAGCAATATCCATCACTATAGACTCTTCACTTTTAGCATCTTCAATGTCATTCTCACAGGCACATAATAAAGCAAGTGGAAATAAAAATACAAGTAACTTCTTTCCCTTTCTCATGCAGCACCCCTCCATATATTTTCATTTACGATAAACTTTTTACTTTGACATATAAATACCTTCTTTAATTATTAAATTTAACATTATTTCACATTTACCCCACTTAACAAGGGAATTACAATTAATAAATAGAATATCTCTATGAATAAATAAAAAGTGAGGGATATATAATGCAACATGTAAATACGATTGATATTAGTAATGTACTACAATTGGAAAAAACTCTTTCGACTTTATTAAATAAAATGATTTCTTCAAAACTAGACCTTGAAAATTGGTTAAAAGAGCAGTCAAAAGTAATTTGGGACATCGAAGAACAATTAAGATCACATTACATCGCCTTTCAATGTAATACGGATGATGAAGAAATAAAGGATACTTTTGAACATGATCAACAATTTGTAAAGCCACTTTTAAAGCGGTACCAAAATTTATTGGATAATAAATATTTAGAGTCACCTTTTCGAATGGAATTAGATTCTAACGTATATGGTTTATTAGATACAAAAATAAAAAATGCTCAAAAGTTATTTTGTGAGGAAAATATCGAATTAGAAATACAGGAAGACAAATTAGTCACAGAGTACTTTGAAATCACTGGAGGATTAAGTGGAATTTGGGACGGAGAAGAAAAAACGATAACAGAATTACAATCCTATTTACAAGATTCGAATCGTGACACCCGTAAAAAGGCAAAAACCATTATTTCTGAACAATTTTTATCTGTTGAAAAAGAACTCCAAAACATATTAAATCAATTAATTAAAATTCGCCATCAAAAAGCAAAAAATATTCAACTAGAGAATTATCGCGATTATATGTTCAAAAAATACGAGCGTTTTGATTATTCAGCGATAGATTGCTATGAACTAGCTGAATCGATACGTAAGTATGTTGTGCCGCTTAAAGATAAAATATTGCTAGAGCAAAAAGATAAACTGCAAGTTGATACACTTCGCCCGTGGGATGTATCAGCTGTAACTCCAGATCAAAAAGTACTTAAACCTATTACAAATGAAAATGATTTAATTGAAAAGAGCACTCATATCTTTAATAAACTAGATGTTGAATTTTCAGCACTTTTAAACCGAATGTATAAACACAATTGTCTCGATTTAACAAGCCGCAAAGGAAAAGCAGCTGGTGGCTTTTGTGAGTACTTACCAGCTTCACAATTATCTTATATTTTTATGAACTTAAATTATACACAAGATGATATTGTCACTTTTATACATGAAATGGGGCATAGCATTCATAACGAACTCATAAAACCATTAAAATTACGACAGTATATAGAAATTCCAGCTGAAACAGCTGAGCTAGCCAGTATGACAATGGAGTTATTCTCGCTTAATTATTGGGATACCTTCTATACAGACAAAAAAGATTTAAAACAAGCAAAAATTAACTTCTTTAAAGATGTTATTTCATATTTACCTATTATGCTTATTGTCGATCAATTTCAACACTGGCTGTATGAAAATCCAAGTCATACTTCTGAAGAAAGAAATGAAAAATACTTACAACTTCAAAAACATTATCAGTCTAGCGTCATACATATTGATGGCTACGAAAACTGGATAGCAACGAGTTGGCTACCTGTACTCCATATTTTTGAAGTACCATTTTATTATATTGAATATGCGATCGCCCAACTTGGCGCTTTACAAATGTATAAACAATATAAAGAGAATCCTAAGCAAGCGCTAGAAAATTATAAAAAGGCATTATCACTAGGAAGCTCGCAATCTATAAAAGAAGTGTATGATGCAGCCGGTATTCGTTTTGATTTTTCTGGTGAAACAATTAAAGAACTAATGCTATTTGTAGAAAAAGAATTAGAATTACTTGAGCAATTATAAGAAGAAAGCTGCACCTATATTTTTGGTGTAGCTTTCTTCTTTATTTTATTAATCAGTTCTATGTACTGAGTATCTCCATATCCGATTGTTGGAAAAAGATAAAACAACTTTATTAATAATTCACGAGTTGATAAATCTTTATTTTTAGAGATGAATTTCATTACTGCATTATCTTCTGTTAACATTTCTAAAAATAAGTCTATAGCCTGATACATTACAGGTGGTACCTTATGAGAGCTCTTTTTATGGTTTACTAATACTTCATTGTATATAGAAGAATAATTCCCCAATTCAAGTTCAATTTGATTTACTTTAAATTCATCCTCTCTAAAGCTATTTAAGTATACCTTCCCTTCATAAGCAGACTGTTCAAGGTGAGAAAGTATGGTAAGTAGGTTCATTTGGCAAAACATATCTTCACCAAACCATAGAACAATACATTTATACTTTTTCGTAAAAAGGTTTTCTAACGGATCTATAACCTTTTTTATATAACTTTCTACTGAACTGTTATGTCCTTTCGCTCTTGTTTTAATAAAATCCTCATCAAAAACTTGTGTAGTAGCAGGGTTCACACACATCGCCTCATTAAATGGGGCATAATCAGAATCACCCATTAGCTTTTTATTTTTAAATTCTTCATACATAACTTGACCATTTAATATGTTAAGTACCTCTTTATCAAATAGCTCACTCTTCCTATCTCGTAACTGTTCAACCTCTATTTTTCTAGAAATATTCATTTTAAACGCCCCTTCTTTATTTAAATTTAGTTTAACAAATGATTGAATAGGCATTTTGTTAAGTTGGTATTCTCTTGGATTCATTCCAAAAACATTTTTACATATTCGATTTAGCCGTTCCTATTTATAGTGCGATAGAATATTCATTTGCTGGAAATGGGAATATCGTTGACTATGAGTATTCTATTACAAAAGCACTATTTGAAGGCTATCAAAAGGAAAATGAGCTACCAAAAGAGATGAAAGACAAGTTTTCGTTATTTATTAAATTAAAGGAGATTTTTGAATATAGCTTAATGCATATGTATTGGGATAAAGAAGAATTAACGGAGGAACAAGTACGGATTATGAACCTTTATAGGATGAAGATCGAAAATAAGAATACCTATATCAATATTTAAGAATGCTGTTGTTTAACTGCAAGGAAACTTTGGTTAAACAACAGCATTTATTAATTAGCTGACAACCTTTTTTATGACTTATAAATACTGATTCAATAATCTTTTCAAATACACTTCATTTTGCGGTGATACTTTTTCAGAAAATCTAGCTGCAATAATAATAGGAGCCCATTGAAAAACTTCATCTCTTGATATGCCGGTACGACTGCAATATATATGTAAATACATCTCAGCTAATTCTACCGAAGATTGTGAGTACAACAAGTATGTTCGAAATACATCTGCGCGAATATCAC
Organism: Bacillus sp. TE8-1; assembly: GCF_008368855.1. Taxonomy (NCBI): domain Bacteria; kingdom Bacillati; phylum Bacillota; class Bacilli; order Caryophanales; family Bacillaceae; genus Bacillus; species Bacillus sp. TE8-1. The sequence goes on from NZ_QPET01000034.1 coordinate 49,916, forward strand.
CTGAACTAGCATCTACCCAATCTATAACTTTCACTTTCTCTTCCTTATTCAAAATCAAATTAAATGGATGAAAATCTCCATGACATAGCCTAAAATCAAATGTAATAAAATCTAATTTTTGTAATATATCCTTCTTTTTGCGTTCATCCAATTTATACACAGATTTAATTTGACGCTCTAACCTTTCCCTCATTAACTCCATTTCATCTGTATTCACATGTATAGCATGGATCTTTTTTTGCTCATTAACACAAAGGCTGATATAACGCTCTGCCTCATTTAAATTATTAAGCAGAAGATCACCAATGTTGTCCCCTTTTACATGTTCCATAATAATTGCCTGTCTATTTTGTATCTTTTTCACTTCAAATACGTTTGGAACTGGCAACCCGCATGAATACGCATATTTTTGTTTTTTTGCTTCATTCATAGACTCTGTATCTGGGAGGTAATCTTTAAATAATTTTACAACCTTATCATCAGTTAAATAAATTTCTGCTGTATTCCCTTTTGCAATTGGATTACCTAAAACCACTTTATTTCCCCCTTAACATAAATTAGAATAACACCTTATACTTCTCTTTAAATTCACTATAATCCTAGCTAAAACCTTCTTCACGAATATACAAAAAACTTACCGCTTTCCATCCTTAAATAGAAAGCAGTAAGTTTAATTGTTTAGGAATATCCGAATGAAACTCTGATGTATGCACAATTGAAAATGTATATCCTTGCTCAATAAATGATACTTCATTACGTTTACATTCAAATGATACACTATTTTTCTTAAAATTATTTTGGATTCGCTGTAAAAATGCGACGTCTGGTGTTCCGAAAGAAACGTATACTTTCGGTGATAGAGCTTTCATCGCGATTGGAATCCAAGGTCGCTGCCACCAAGTCGCGACGATATATGCAGTGCCACCTATAACAAAGTTAAAAATATCCCCATCTTCCATCGTTTTCATATTTAGATTTGATTTTAACCATTCCGTAAAAACAGGTACACTTTTAACAGGAAGACCAATTTCCCTTACGTATAAAATGTTTAAAGGTGAGTGTGGTACTAATACATCCTCTTTAACATAACTATGTGCGATAATTTCGAGTAGATTTCCATCTCCGTCTTTAAAGTATAAATTGAATAGACCATTCTCTTCACCAATTACATTTCCATTTTGCCATTTTACAATGAGTAATCCAGAGTCCTTTAACCATTTTGCTGTTTCATGGAATTTTGAATATGGGATTTCAAAAGCAAAATGTGCAGGTGCGATTGGTTCATACACTTCTTGAAAACTAATTGTTGTATAAGGTGTTACTTCAAATTGAATGAAGGATGCTGTTTCTTTTTTTATTGGAAAAGATAATATGTCCTTATAAACTTGTTTTACCCCTTCTATGGAAACCGTCTGTAGTTTTATATCTGATATATGTGTAATCACTTTACATTCCCCCTCATTTCTTATTATCTATTCGTATTGTATTACACTTATAAACAGATAAAATCAAACGGAAGGATGGATTTTTCATATAGAAACTACAACTTTAGTATGAATATGTTAGCCACAATTATTTTTTATTTCCGCTATAACAATTTCTGGTTTATCCCAGTGCAACATGTGTGTAGTATCAGGAATTACTTTTACTCTACTGTCCGTTTTCTCTTTAAAAACATGTACTGTCTTATCTCTATAATCCGCCCAAACTTGTGGGACTGTAGCTCGAAGTAATACAATATTAGCCGGTAGCTTCTCATATATATCTATTGTTTCATCTTTATGCATACCTCTTATTATATTATTAGCTGTATTCTCCCTGGCATGCCACCATACTTTATTATCCATTTCGATCCCTAGATCCTTTACAGCAACTTCTAACAATGAAGACCACCTAGTATAAGCTTCTTTTTCACTTTTGAAAAATTCGTCCCAATTATTAAAAACGTATTCATCAAAGTCTTTTTCATAATAAGCAATTTCTTCTTCCAACGCTTCTTCTTGAAGCCTTTTTGTTTGATATCCACCATCAATAAGAATACTTCCTTGTACTTTTTCTGGATGATTTAACAAATAAAATAACGCTACAAAACTTCCCCATGAATGTGATAGAAAATAGAAGTGTTCGATTCTCAATTCATTTATTATTTCATTTAACCAATTTGCTAAATTTTGCATCTCATAATCTTCTGTTCTTTCAAATGGCGGGGTTTTACCGTGTCCAGGTGCATCAACGGAGATAAATCTATACTCTTCTTTTAATTCTTCAGCAATTTCTATAAAACTTAAACTCGTACTACCTAATCCATGTAAACAAAAGATAACGGGCTTGTCATTATTCCCCCATTCAGTAATATGTACATTTATTTTTTCATTGCTAATATAGTAACGTTTCAAAACATTTATCCTCCATATTTTGATTTTTTAATTTATACTTTATTTATTTCTATTATTTTCAAGTATTTCCTGTATTCTTTTCCACACAAAAAGCTGCTTTTCATTTAAAGAAAAGCAGCTTTTACACTAAAATATATTATAATTTAACAGCGATAATCATAAATCTTTTTGAATTCGTACGAATCCCTTTTTCAGAACTATTCGTTTCAATGAACTTTTGTAAAATAGTAAAATCTTCTTCCTCTTCTCCAAATCTAGGAATAATAGGCGTATGTTTTAATAAGAAAATGAGATCTTCAGACGTACTGTAATAATCAGTAACATCATATTCACGTACTTGCACGAGATCAAATCCTGCACTAATAAGTTCATCCATATACTTTTCTTTTAAAGTGCCATCTCGTTCATCTAAGCATTGTCCTCTGCCAAATGCTTCTTTCAGGTTTAATTTATCATTCTCACTTACTTGTTGCGTTAAGAAAAAAGCACCTCGTTTCATTACTTTCGCTAACTCAGATGCTATAAACGGTGCGTGACAACTTGAAGCGATATCAAAATGGGCATTCTGAAACGTTAACGCTTCAGAACCCATTTGAAGAAACTCAACATTTTGTACACCTGATTTTTTCAAGTTGGAATGTGCCGTTTCAATCATGCCGTTAGAATTATCAATTCCAATCAACAATTTAGCTGATGATGCTATGTTAAGTACATTTTCTCCTCCGCCTGTACCAACATCAAGTAAAATATGTGATGGTTTACACCTTTCTTTTACCTCACTATAAAAGTCCCATGTATCTCCTACAGTTTCACATTTTATTTTACTAAAATCCCATCCATTTAATCTTCCTACTTTATCATAGAAGCTTTTATACTCTAATTCGTTCATCTTATTACTTCCCCTTTGTAAAAATAAATTAAATATGTATAATAACCTACGACACTCCTTAATTATATATTATAAAATACAAATTATTAAAACAACATTTCCCTTCAAACTACAATAAGTTTACATAATATTTTTATGGTTTATCTTTATCTATATATTCTAAATGCCCTCTTCCCCAACTACACATACTATCCAAAACAGTACTGACTGTTTTTCCATGTTCAGTTAAGCTATATTCTACTTTAGGTGGTATTTCTTGATAAATTTCGCGTTTTATTAGTTGATCTTGCTCTAATTCACGTAATTGCTTTGCTAACGTCCCTTGAGATATATCTGGTATTAATCTCTTTAATTCACCAAAACGTTTCGTTCCATCTGTTAGCAAAATAAATAAAATGAGCGGCTTCCATTTCCCACCGATTATTTGTAATGTTGCTATTACCCCTTTTAACTTCGGTTCTTGTAAATCCATTTTTCTCACCTCTCCTCAGATATCATAAAGTGAAACTTTAATCAGTGGGGGTTTTGTTCATCCCACACTGATTATTAGTTGAACCAATCGGGCTTTTACGGGCAGTTGATCTCTTACCTAACTTCCTTGCATTTTCCTAACTTTGAGGTGAGAGTTTTACTGCCCGTTAATGCGGGATAAACAATATGTAGAAATTTTTCGTATTACTTATCCGCATAAATAGCAATTAGTACGAAATTTGCGACTATGTACATATAAAGTGCGTACTTTTCACTTGCTCCCTTTTAGCGAATAATAAAAGCATAGCACAGTTATATTCTAAAGTTTTTTATTAAAGGAGTGGCTAAAATATGTCTATTACTACATTAGAAAATAGCCGTATTGTTATCATTGGCGGGAGTTCTGGTATTGGATTAGCAACAGCAACTCAAGCAATTAAACAAGGCGCACATGTTATTATTGCCGGACGCTCGGAAGAAAAATTAAAAGTTGCTCGAGAAGTAATAAATAACAATCATCTTCAAACTTATATATTGGATAATCAAAATAAAGAGCAATTACAAAATTTTTTCAAGACAGTTGGGAACTTTGATCATTTATTCACACCGGGAGCCTCTTATACACTTGGACCAATTACCTCTACAGAGGAAATTGCTGAAAGTAGCTTCATCGGAAAGTTTTGGCCTCAATATTATGCCGTAAAATATGCAATTCCTTTTCTTTCAAACTCTGGATCGATCGTGTTAATGTCCGGTGCCTTTAGTCAAAGACCACTTAAAGGTGCGCCTGCTTATGGAGCTTGCAATGGTGCTATTGAAAGTTTAGGGAAGGCCTTAGCTGTGGAATTAGCTCCTATTAGAGTTAATGTGGTTTCTCCTGGAACAATACAAAGAGAAAATGAACAAAATGAAAATAGACTAGTTGCTTACGAAGCTTATAAATCTCTTTCACTTGTACAACGAGCTGGATATAATGATGAAATTGCACATACTGTCCTATATTTAATGCAAAATAGTTTTACTACGGGTAATGTATTATTTCCTGATGGAGGGTACACATATCATTAATTATTAAAAATTTAATGCCTCCTTGTATTAACTAGTATTAAGGAGGCTATTATTAACTAAAAAAGGGATATATTAATGTAGGATCTTCTTTCAAAAGTTCTGCTAACAACAATAATTGCGGAAAAGGTCATAAGATTAACTCTTTATCCAGCAACCCCTTTTGTTCTCGAATCATACCGCCTCATCCAATAAAAGCCGCCCTAATTTCTATTCCCTACACTTTTATATAAAATTAACCTTATAAAGGTAGGATTCAACAACTTCTTACAGAATTCTATATTTAATACGTATTGGACGGATTATTTTCAAATTCCTCTTTACTAAAGGTGGTTCATACAATTGTGAAATTTGTACAAGAACGAAGGTTAACTGTCAAGACAATTTTTTCAAAAGAATACAAGATTTTTATTTTTGGTTTACTCATTTCACGAATCGGGGATTCATTATATACTTTTGCACTGCCTTGGATTGCCTATCAATTAACTGGTTCAGCTGTAATTATGAGTTCTTTATTTGCTGTAAACGTATTGCCAATCGTTTTATTTGGCCCTTTAGTTGGTGTACTAGTTGATCGATATGATCGAAAAAAGTTACTTTGGATGGCGGATATTACCAATATTATTTTAGTAAGTCTCGTACCAATTTTACATGCATTACATATATTAGAAGTCTGGCATTTATACGTAATTACTTTTATCTTAGCAGTTATGTCCATGCTTTTTGATGTAACAACAGTTACAGTCATTCCACACATCGCAGGTGCATCATTAACGAAGGCTAATTCTTTATATCAAATGGTTAATCAATTGGCTAGTTTGTTTGGTCCAATCATAGCTGGGCTTTTCATATCTTTTATTGGCGGCTTTCAAGTACTTTGGATTAATGCTCTTTCATTTATTGCTACATTAATTGCTGTGATTATATTACCTTCTATGAAAAACTTAAATAAAAAGAATACTGATAAAAAAATATTGCAAAATGTACTAAATGATTTGTTTGATGGATTTAAATGGCTCAAAAATGATCGGTTAAATATAGCTTTGTCACTTCAAGCTATGGTAGGTAACTTTGGAGCAAGTGCTGTTTTAGGTGTACTTATGTATTATTTATTATCGACATTAAATCTTACCTCCGCACAAAGTGGTTATAATTATACTTTAATAGGAATAGGTGGGCTTTTAGGAAGCTTAATTGCCGTTCCTTTAGAAAAGAAATTTCGACGTGGTATACTTATTCCTTTACTCCTATTTTGTGGAGCGCTTGGATTAACATTTGCTTTATGGAGTACATATTGGCTTGCTCCCGGAATTGCTTTCGGTATCGCGATGACATGTAATATCACATGGAATACGATTGTTACATCAATTCGGCAGGAAACTGTTCCATCCAATTTGCAAGGACGTGTTTTAGGTTTTTCTCGTGTACTTACACGATTATCTATGCCATTGGGGGCATTAGTAGGTGGAATTATTTCAGCCTACAATCCTGTATTTATATTTGCTTTAGCTGCTTTTACTAAAATAATTGAAGTCTTTATTGCCTTATGTAGTCCGATACGAAAACTGTAAAGAGGAAAAATTATATATTTTGAGATATTAATAAAATAAAAAAAGGCATAAAACATGCCTTTTTTTATTACTTATTTGTTTATTGGATAACAAACTTCTGTAACCCACTTATTAGGATCGGATTCCATCGCTGGGCTCACATGATAAATATTAAACATCGGGCCTGCTAATTTGTAACCCTCTGTCTCAATCCATTTTGCCGCAGCCTCATTTACAGCTGTCATCTGTTCATAACTTCCATTAACTGTTATAGAAGCTACATGAGTCGATTCCATATTTTTAAATGTAACGTCTTTTGTATTTTCGTGCTTACCTAGAATACTTAGCTGTATTTCTATATCTACATCATTTTCTTTGTATTCATGATCATGGAAAACCGCAATACTATAACTCGGTTGGGCAATACTAATATTTTTCATTTGAATTTCTTGCATTAATACACTCCATAAATCACCTTCGCAATTATACGATGGAATAATCTTTCTAACACTAGCTACAGTTCTTTCTGGAATTTCTTTTATTGAAACATGATAATTCATCTCAACAACATCCTCTCTCATCGTTTTCATTGAGTCTTCGAGGAGACGTAATTGTTTTTGGAGGTTATTCATGTCTTCTTTAATTTGAGCACTACGATTTAAAAATTGCTCTTTTATGGTATCTATATTATCGCATTCTATTATTTCTTTGATGGTAGCAATATTAAACCCCATAGCTTTTAACGTTTGAATTTGATTTACTTTTTTTAATTGGTCTGCTGAATAAAATCGATATCCACTCTGCTCATCGACTTTTACTGGTTGTAGTAATTCCACTTTATCGTAGTGTCTCAACATTCGTATACTAATGGAAGATAGTTTTGAAAAATCCCCTATTTTAAACATGATTTCCTCCTATAAGTTACATCTACTTTGAAGCTCAACTTTATCTTAAACAATGACATTGTGTGAGGGTCAATCGTTTTTTTGATGATTTAAACGATAATTTAACATGTTATATTTACATAATTAAAAACCTATATTCCTATTTTATGACTACTACAATTGACAATCCATCATCAGTTATTTTTCTCTAAACATTCATAAACCGCCATCATATCTCGTTTATCCAACTCACGTATGCGATTAAAAATTGGTATTTTTCCAACCGCTTCTGTTAATAAGCTTTCATTCACAACATCACTTGCTTTTCCAGTTAACCACGTTTGTACATCCACGCCCTCGACAACTTCTTTTAACCCTTCGTCATTAATACCACTTGCATTACAAGTTACACATGGAATTGTTAGTTTAAAGACACCATCATGTAGATTATCTTCGGTTATCACTTTCTTACCTTTACAAAATGGACATGGATTACTTTTTTTAATTTTATTAATTTGGGTAACTAATTTTTTGTATCCAAATGCTTCGTATACATACGTAAGTTTTTTATATTTACCATTTGTGAAATACTTATCTATAATGGTTTCTCTCGTTTCATAAACATTAGGGAAATCACAAACAGTTACTTGATTATTAACACTAATGGATTCGATATTTCCTTTTATTTCGCCCCAGAATGGTAAGACATTTTGTAACACCATTTCATAGTTTGAAAAGCTTGCTTGTTCTAATTCAAACATCTTCAGTGCAACTTGTGCTTTTCTTGGCAATAAAGAAATATCTTCCGTCAATACCATATCGCCACCAACAATAGACTTCAATTTAACAAGTGCCGGTAAATCACCAACTGTTTTCAATACTTTATTAATAGGCTGATTGATTATTTCACGAATATCTACGTTACCAAATTTAAGTGGTTTATGATGATTTAAAACCGTCCCCTCACAAATTGGACATTTCATCATTTTTTTTGAACTCTTAATTTCTTCTTTAATAGGTGCTTTTGAAATAACAATATATCCACCAATAATTGTATTAAACCCTACCCATGTTCTACGTGTCTTTCCTTTTTTATCATAAAATGATTTTTTAAAATATCCATACCAAAACGTATGCTTTTCTTCTTCTGACATATCATTATAGCTCTTTGACAAATCGTGACCAAGCTCATTTTTTATTTCTTCGAATAGAAATTCTATTTTTTCATGCTGATAAAATTTTAATACCTTCATGATTTCTGGATCGAATAGCCCATCCCAAAATGGAACACTTTTATCTTGAATGGCAATATCTTTATCAAAAACTTCAATTTGAAGACGTCCAGAACAAGATGGACAATGATTGTCCTGTGAATAGAAATCAAAACTTCTCGTATCTTTATTAATTGGATGAGCAGCTACAATATGATTAATTAATCCACCAAGCTCATATAAGAAACTATATTGACTATATAAATGTTTTTCAAGATCAATAGCAATAACAGGTGCGATTGTATCAGATTCATATTCACCATAAATTAACCTAGCCATTGATGATAAACTTTTTAAAATACCGCCCTTATAAACATTTTCGGCATTTTTAAAATAGTTAATATGATTTTCTTCTAAATAGTGAACTCCTTTTTTCTGCTTAAGCATTGAAGAGATATTTATTTTCTCTGTGCTATTCACATTACTTTTTTGACGATAGTAATCCTCATGATTAACAACATCCAAATGCTCTACAGATTCATTCTGCCTTTTTCCAAAATCAACTATATAATCAGAGCTTTCTAACATGTAACGATTATGCTCAATCATAATGATAGAAACTGATTCATCTTGCAGAATACCTCTAATACTATCGATAAATTGATTTAAAATATTTTGTGATAAACCTTTTGAAGGCTCATCAAAAATGAATAATGTATGTGGATTTCTAGTGTTTGCAAATAATTCCGAAACTAAATGAACACATTGAAACTCACCTGTCGATAATGTTTGTGTTTTTCTCTCTAATGTTAAATAGCCAAGTCCTAACTTAATTAGTAGGCTCAAACGTTTATAAGCGATATCTTCATTTGGAAGTTCATCAATAATATCCTCAATCGAGCGCTCAAAAATATCATCAATGTCTTCACTATACTTTGTTAGTTTCTTTTTAATATCTAGGAAAGTTGCTACAGTTGATCGACTTGTAATTGATTGATTTCGGTCTTGTCCCACCATAACTAATTTATCTTTTGGATATCTTTTCAAGAAATCTGTAGCTAGACATTCATTGACAAGTGTAGATTTCCCACATCCTGATTCTCCTGTAACCGTTACAAGCCTGTTTTTAGGAATTTGAAACTCCTCCATTTGGATATTACGGCAATATAAATCATAGAATGTATAATATTCTGTTGGTATTTCTTTATTTCGATCCCACAGTATTGACTTTGGTCTTGGTGATTCTTTCACAATTTTCCCGCCATATTTTCCGCTACCAGGTCCAAAGAACAATTGCTCATCAGTTGTATCTAGTACCGTATCTGAATGATCAATAAGCCAAATTTGATTTTTACACCCTAATCGTTTAATCTCTTCCAAAATTTTCAATAATGTTTCATGATCAAGTCCAACTGAAATCTCATCAATAATAATTACAGCATTTTCACTTACTGCCATGAATTCAGCCAAATAAAGTCGTGTTAACTCTCCACCTGACAACGTACCCATAATTCGATTTAATGTTAAATAACCAATGTTCATATTAATAATATTTTGCAGTATATGCTGTTTTTCTTCACTAATATTTAATTCTTTTGCTATTGAAAGAATAGATTCAACACTTAAATCATTAATATTTGAAATTGAATGTGGCTTGGCCAACAAATCAATTTCATGTTTTTCAATTTCTTCACTATAACGTTTTCCCTTACATTTTTTACACTCAACATTTTTTGTAGTACCACGGCCTTTACAACCAGTACACCAGCCTAATTGATTATTAAATGAAAAGACCTCTGGAGAAAGATTAAATACTTCAGCAAGTTTTTCCCGAACCTCTGTAAAAACACCAGTATGAGTACCAATCGTTGAACGTGGATTAGACGAAATCGATGATTTCCCTAAAAAAAGTACTAATGGCATTTCTTCCATCTTAATAGCACTAAAATTTGTTTCCATAATGTTAGGAAATAAATATTGATATTCAGCCTTTGGTAATAAAGAAACTAATCGTTTTTTTGACTCTTCACCAATTGTTTGGCAAAAAGTTGTTTTACCCGATCCAGATAACCCAGCAATTCCAAACGATTTATTAAACGGTATAGTTGCATCTAATTTATTTATGTTATTAGCAATTAATTGATTTACTTTCATATTAACCTCTATTCTTATTTATCCATAAAAGCATTTTTATAATATAATAATTACATAATGAATATTACCTATTATGTAATTATCCTCTAACTTCATGAATCTTACCCTTGTATATTTCAAACCATTGTTGCCATTCATCTTTAGAAAATTCTTTCTCTTCTCCTTCTAAAACGCAAGAAAAAAGATTTAAACAAATATGCCAACCAGCTACATCTCTCGGTGTATGATCTGTTAATTCATGAATGTACTCTTTAAGAAGTAAAAGAGTACCATTTTCCTCTTTATGTATTTCAAATCGGACACGGTCTTTATCCCAAGTAAATTCAAGTACTGAGTTTAGTTGACACTCTAAAATATCAATATTTATGAATGAACCGTCCATCATGTCGAACTTTATTATTCCACCAGTTTTAAGGCTTTCAATCTGTAAATTGGACATCCATTTTTTCAGCTTACTGTTTTCTGTTAATACAGACCAAACTTCCTCTACCGTATATGGAAATTCACGTTCAAATTTTACAATATATCCATCAGTTAGTTTCCCAATTTCAGCTATCATTTTGATTGCCTCCTTATATAGAATATATGTTCTTATTTCATTTTACACGAATATAAATATAAAATAAATATTTATGTCAACGAAGTGTTAATTTAAAGCGAATGACGCTGAGAAAAACTTAAATATTTTCTAAATCGAGTTATATAGTATTGAAAATTAAATATAGATTTACGTACAAATAAAAAAGCCGCATTTGCGACTTATGAAATCATAGGATTAACTCCTTTTTTTGTTGAATGATTAGCGCTTAATCGCATCGACAATTAGCGATGGAAAACCAAGTTTATCGCCTTTATTTCTAGAATCATACCTTTTCGAACGGAAAATAACACCGTCGTTTGCATCCCATTCGTTGTAATAAAACCGACCATTTTCATCACAATATTCAAGTAAAACTACCTCGAATCCAGCAGTTTCAAACATTTTCGTTAATGTTTTATAATTATGAACGATTTTATGACTTGCTGCTGGATGATCTTTCGGACCGGGGCCCCCTATTTGAACTATATTTTGATATGCCTCATCCTGAAAGAATGCATCAGGGACTCCGCACCGAATATGACCAGATGGTTTTAAAAATTCATAACAAATTTCAGCTGCTCTTACACCTTCTTCAAAAGTAAGGTGTTCCCATACATGCTCAGCTAAAATAGCTGAAATAGAGTTGTATTCAAATCTTTCTTCCCACGTAGCTTTATCTAGTAAGTTAAGTTCATCTTCTTGTGTTTGAATCCAGCCTGGATTATTATTAAACACTCCAGCTCCGACAACTACTTTAATTTCGTCTTGTTTTATTACCACCATTTTCACCTCTTAAATATTTTAATTCATTAATATATTCTATGTTTACTATTATGCTTCCTCCTTCAACAAATTTAGTAACATGAGTCCAGTACAATACCGAACTCATGCCCTAAAAACTCTCTAACGCAACAATCTGTCTAACTCTATAAAATTAGTTCATAATATACGATTTTTCTTACAGAAATATAGCACACCAAACATTAGCATAATACCAATCACGTAAAAAATTGTTGTTCCGCTCCCACCAGTATTAGGAATTACCCAATTATTCTTCGCATTTTTCACTGTTATTTTTTGTGTCTTTACTGCTTCTGTAATTTCTATTTCTATTGGATCTCTAAGTAACATGTATCCGTTCGGTGCTTTTATTTCTTTAATCGTATACTTTCCAATTGCTAATTGGTTGGAAATTACCTTTCCTTTTTCATCCGTTATTAATCTACTAACTTCTTTCCCTTCTTTATCTAACACTTGAAATACAGCGCCTTTTAGCTTTAATTCACTATCCGTATCATCAACTTTTTCAATTTCAAATTGCCCATTCGGATCTGGCAATTTCTTATTTCCTATTTTAATTTCTACTACTGTATCTTTTTCTATTTTTACAGCTATTTTATCTTTTAATAATTCATAACCTTTAGGCGCCTCTATTTCCACTACGGTATAGTTTCCTATTGGTAAGTCTTTTGATATTACTTCTCCTTCTTCATTTGTTACTAGTTCTCCAACTACTTTTTTATTTAAATCTTCTATATGAAACTTTGCCCCTGCTAGTTTTTTATTTTTATCACTTATGTCTACTTTCACAAGCTTCATTTTCCCCATTGGATCTGGCAATTTCTTATTTCCTATTTTAATTTCTACTTCTGCATCTTTTTCTATTTTTACAGTTATGTTATCTTTTAATAATTCGTAACCTTTAGGTGCTTCTACTTCCACTACGGTATAGTTTCCTATTGGTAAGTCTTTTGATATCGCTTCTCCTTCTTCATTTGTTACTAGTTCTCCAACTATTTTTCCTTTTGAATCTTCAATTTTAAACTTTGCTCCTGCTAGCTTTTTATTTTTATCACTTATGTCTACTTTCACAAGCTTCATTTTCCCCATTGGATCTGGCAATTTCTTATTTCCTATTTTAATTTCTACTTCTGCATCTTTCTCTACTTTTACAGCTATTTTATCTTTTAATAATTCGTAACCTTTAGGTGCTTCTTTTTCCACTAAAGTATAGTTTCCTATTGGTAAGTCTTTTGATATCGCTTCTCCTTCTTCATTTGTTACTAGTTCTCCAACTATTTTCCCATTTAAATCTTCAATTTTAAACTTTGCTCCCACCAATTTTTTATTATCATTATTACTATCAACCTTTTTTATTTTTACTTTTCCTGTACTAGGCTTGTTCCAATGTTTCCAGTTAAATTTGAAATTGTGAAACTCAAATCCACCAGTTTGTTGTACCGCACCGACAAATGCTTGTCCATTAATCGAACCGCCTTTTGTTTCTAATACAGCATTGGGAGCAAACACACTTCCAACAACACCATATCCTTCTGTTGTGATCTTTTTCGCATTAGGAAAAACCCAAATCATTTTACTGTATAGCTCAGTAAATGGTGAATTAGGAGAATAGGGTTGTGATGTGGGAATTATATCCGTAGCCCTTCCAATATTGTTCTTGTCGTATAGAATAGCCCCATTTTTAAATGTAACCTCTATCGCATCCGAATACATAACAATAAAATCTTTGTCCTTAGCACTCGGTAAAAATACATCTCTTATATCTAAATTGATTTTCCCTGTCAATTCTGATGAAACATAAATATTAGGATTGTTTATATCTTTTCCGATTCCATGACTCATATTTGGAATTGGGGTATTCGTTTTATATTGACCTGCATTTTTACTGACTTGGTTCACTATATTGCGAAATTCATTAAATTTCGCGTCAATTTCTAGTTTTTCTTTATAAACGATACGATCATAAGAAGATTGTATGATGCGATCTGGATCACTCTCTTTTGTCATTACAACTATTCCGTTTTGAATGATAAAAGATTCTTCTCTTGATTTCTTAAATTTTCCAAACAATAACAAAGACGGATATCCCTCATCAACCCATTTTTCACCTACTATATTAGATGTTCCCGCTGCAGCACCTACAATCGTATACCCCGATGCATCCATGTCACCTTGAACTGCAATTGCCCCTTCAATGTCGCCACCTACTGCTTTATGGTTACCAAAAACAACAGCATTATAACGCGATATATCACCTAGACTTTCTAGGTTTGTCGTGGATCCATATGCTTCTTTTGGTACATATACGAAAAAACTTACACTTAACATTAACAAAACAATAAAATGAATACTTACCAGCTTTAATCGTAGCCTCAATTCCTTTGTTCCCACCTTTACCGTATTTTTTCTATAGTCGAATAAAATGAAATTTTTATTAATGATGATTTACTTCAATCCCCTATATACCTTCTTTACTTATCTCTGAATTTCCGGTCCCACTTCCCATTAATGCAGGATAAATAAATACATTCTATCTAGTTAACCTTTTCTTATAAATTACGACTAGAAACACACATAACAATAGGATTGGAACTATTACAGTCCACTTATTAAATATAAATATCTCTGTACTCACTTTTTGTTTTTCTTTCTCGTTTAACTCCACACGCACACCTCGAACTAGCAATCTATTGGTGTTTACTCCATAAGGCGTACACGTAATTAAAGTTGTATAATCTTTTTTTTGTACAATTTGTAGATCGTCCGTTTCGTGTGGTAACACTACTTTAATTTGATCTACTTTATAAGCAAGAACTTTGTCTAAAGAATGAATATAAAAAAGATCTCCTTTGCTCAACTTATCTAAATCTGTAAATAATTTTGCTGATGGTAAACCACGATGCCCTGTTAAAATAGTATGCGTACTTTCTCCACCTACCGGGAGCGAAGAAAAATCTAAATGACCTATCCCGCGACCCAATACTTCCTCAGAGGTCCCTTGATAGATTGGCAGTTTTATATTAATTTTCGATATTTCAATATACCCCATTACATCTCCTAAATTTAACACATCAGCATACGCTTGATAATTACTTTTTTTTTCAGAAAATGGATCTGTAAATGTTTTCGCAGAAGTTTGAACTTGTTTATTATATTCGGCTGCTTCTTTTTCCCTACGTTCGACTTCTTTCTTTTGTAGCGCTTTGATCTTCTTATCGTAAGAGCTAATCTCAGAATAATGTGCACGAGTCGCCAACCAATTACTAATAGTAGGATATAAAAAAATACCTAATCCAAATAAAAAAATACCCCCCAAAACAAGATTTCGTTTCATATTTCCACCTCTGTATATGCTTAAATATCGAAAAGAGGGAAGCATTTTGCTTCTCCCCTTTTCCCATAGTTACATGTTCCTAAAATCTTAATTTCTAGCAAACTTTTTTCTAAAGAAAACAAATGCCGCTGTAAGCATTAACGTAAGGCCTATTACAGTAAAAAGAGTCGTTCCTATACCACCCGTTACCGGAAGAATCCATCCACTTTTATTATTTTCTATCGTTAATTTAACCGTTTGATTATTTTCGCTAATCTTTACATCAATGGGGTCTTTTAATAATTGATAAGAAGCTTTTGTACCATCTTCTTTTGTATATGTCGGTGCTTTCGTTTCAAAAATTTGATAATCTCCATATGGAATGTTAGACCATTTAATAACACCATTTTCATCTGATACACCTGTTACTTCTTTTCCTGCTACGACAACTATTTTTCCATTATTATCTTTAAGTACAAACTCTGCACCTTCTAATTTATTCTTATTAGCACTATCAATTTTTGTTAACTCAATTATTCCAGTTGTCGGAATAACAACTACAGGTTTAGATTCCTTTTCTCCAATTACATCATTTTTATTTGTAAAATGTATTTTTGCTGTATTTAAAATTTCCGAACCAGATGGTACTCCTTCTTTTACTTGGGATTTAATTTGCAAATGAAATTCTTTTTTACCATCTAATTTTGTGAAATCTTTTACTGTAGCTGTTACTTTTTGACCTTCTATAGCTACCTCAACAACGTTTGCATTTACTTCTGCTCCATCAATTTTCACGATTGGCTTTCCTTGAATCACTAAACGATTATCCAAAGTATCTGTTACCACATATTTTTTGTATTCCTTAATGTCTTCTGGAATTAATGTTTTAATATCATAATTATAATTAGTTAACGGATTTATTGGTAACGCTTCCAATTTTCCGTTAATTTTTTTATCAATTGTTGGTTCTTCATTGTTTTTCACTTCTATTTTAACTACTGTACCAGAAGTAATAGTTCCATCTTCATTAATTGTTCCGGAGTTCTTAACAAAAAACTCACGTTTAGTTGGATCTATTACATAGCCTTTCGGAGCTTTTGTTTCTTGGAAATAGTATTCTCCATACTCCAATCCTTGCACTCGGATATGGCCATTAGCATCTGTTGCTAACTCTTTTTTCACTTCTGTACCGTCTTTTTTAAATAAAGAGAATACTGCACCTGCTAATGCTTTTTCATTTACACCAGTTTTTATTAAATCCACTGCACCACGTTTAATCTCATTTTTGGGATACATGTGAACATCATAGTTTAGCACCTTACCCTCTTTATTCGTTAATGGGATATCCACTGTATACGTATTGGGATTTAGATTCACATGTGGAGGTCCTGCCACTTCTTTCACCTCATAACGTCCTAGCGGAAGATCTTTTAATACAGCTTGTCCGTTATCATCTGTTACTACTTGATTTGGAGTGGCTCCCATTACAGGTTTCACATCTTCTTTTACGATTTTCCCATCGTTTGAAATTTTTTCAAAAGAAGCAACCCTTTTCACTTCAAACGTTACACCTTTTAATGGTTTCACATCTTTTGGCACCTCTTGATTTGCCGAACCGTCACCTTCTAGTCCCTGCGCTCCATCTTTTTCTTGTTCATACTTATGAATCGTTAAAGTACCTTTAGATGGTGAATCTGCCTTTACTAATACACTAGACCATGTAGAAAATGTTAAGAATAACACTAAAAGCACACTAAATATTTTTTTCATTTCTCTTATCCCCTTTACTACTTCTATCATTTTAAAAATTTCTTTATTACTATTACCTTCTTAAAAGCAATAGTGTGCCAAGTATCAGATTTAAACGAATAACATAAAACATAGTCGTCCAACAATCCATTGTTTACAATCACTTATTCACTTTTCTTATCTTCTATTATTACGTTGTCTCTCCACATGATATATGTAATTTTCTCCCCTAAATTACACGTATATCCCTATTTCAAGAATCATTACATTTGTTACATAATAGCTTTCACTGCTAATTTCGACTAGTCACTTACTGTCAATCTATTCATTTCTCACTTCCTATCCCTATTTAAAATCCAATCTTAATCATTTTTTAATACATATAAGTAATAACCAACAAATAAGTGTGACGATTCATATTTTACGTTACTGTCCAAAACTATTACCTGTATATTCAAATAATATGTGCTATTCATGTTAAATTATGGTATTATTCTTAGAAGTTTATAACTTTTATTTATATTTTTTATTGATAAAGGTTTTCCGTATCTACTTATGAAAAAGGAATATATGTTTATTTAACTATTACGCATAACTGTAAGGAGGAAGAATATGACTAAAAAACTCAGTCTAGTTGAGATAGAGTACATTTGCAATATGTTTTTTCAATCTTTCGAAATTCCAGTTTGTTTTTTAGATTGTAACAAAAATATTCTTTTAGAATTTAAATCAAAAAATGATTCACATTCGTTATATACATCAAAAATAGAACAGTTACATATGCTTTTTCAGAGAAATGATACATATAATTCCCCCATCTTCAGAACTCACGAATATCTAGGGCACTTTATTTTAATTCACATAAAGAGCGATTATATGGTGAACGGTACTGTTATTATTGGGCCCTTGACACATGTAAATTTTTCTACAAGTAAAGCGGATAGTAACCTTAATTTTATTCCAAATTATAAAAGAACAAGAGACCATTATTTTTCATTGTCAGTCAAAGATCAAAATTTCTTTGTAAATATAGCGATATTGTTCTATAACATTCTCTATAAAAAAAATTCAGATGTAAGCACCTTTTCAAATAACAGTGACTCACTTCATATAAGTCATAGCAGCATCTTAAACGAAGATGTATATATTTCAATGCAAAAAGACGAATCTATTTATCATAATTTATATATAGAGCAGCAACTACTTAGTTCTATAGAAGAAGGGGATAAAGAAACCGTACTCAAATATTATTACGAATTCCAACAAGAGACTCTTTCATCTTTATCTTCATTCCATCAATTAAGACGTCATAAAAACATTTGTATTTCATCCATCACGCTCGCTACTAGATATGCGATAAAAGGGGGACTTCCATCTGGGATTGCTTACAAAATTTATGATTTACATATTCAAAGAACAGAAGATTCAAAAGACAAAGAATCTGTTTGGGATTTATTAAAAAATGCTTTTTGTACCTTTGCAGACCGTGTAAAGGCACAAAAAACACAGCAATATTCACAGACTATTGCTATTTGTAAAAACTACATTTTTAAAAATATTTACAATCCAATATCTGTTAAACAACTTGCTAAATTTGCAAATGTGAATTCAGATTATTTATCTATATTATTTAAAAAAGAAGTCGGTATTTCATTAATTGAGTACATTCAACGTGAACGAATCGAAGAAGCAAAGAAATTATTAACTTTCACCACCTATCCTTTATCAGACATATGCGCTTCGCTTAATTTTAGCGATCAAAGTTATTTCACTAAAATTTTTAAAAAATTCACCAATGAAACACCTGGTAAATATCGAAAATCTCATGTTGTTATTTAGAGTGAAACTTCCATTAAAACAAAATGTTTTCAGTAACTCATCAATGACAGATTAGAAGCACTCCCAGATTCATGAACTATAGGATTTATGCTTTTTCCAAACCAAAAAACACGTTACTATTCTTTTATTTTAATGAGAATAGTAACGTGTTTTTTATGTAATGTAGTTTTGTAGACAGAACATGATCCAACTACAAATTTTTATAGAAGCCAAATGCACCGCTTAACTACTAAAATCTTATTAAGTAAAAAATCCATATTTTGTTTTACTTACTTTCTACTTTATTTCTTTTGAATAATGAACTCTTTTCTTCAAACGAATGATCCCTACTATTATTTTTGTATCTTTCTAAATTTGCGAACAAAAGTGAGTACTGTGCCTGTAATAATCATCAATATGCCGATTGCTGCACTGTTAGTTGTACTTACACCCGTCTTTGGAAGCTCCTTATATGTATATTCTTTTTTATCGCTATTACTGTTGTTTGAGATATTACTCTTATTTTCCTTATTAGCAAGGCCATTAGCTTTGCTAGTTTCTTTATCTTTCACTAATACTTTTTGTATTGCATTTACCTCATTACCCACGGAATCTCTAACACTATATATTATTTCATAAGTACCAGCTTTAGTTGTATCTATAGTTCCTTCATACGCTACTTTAGAAATAAGGTCACCGTCCTCTTTATCAGTAGCTGATACCCCTACCAATGGATCAAATTGATCACCCTCAGTAATTGAAGTTGTAGCAGGTACTTTTAGTATTGGTTTATCATTTTTAACTTCTTCTCTAACTTTGACCGTTACAGTTTGCTTCGCCGTTACTTCATGACCTTTAGAATCTGTAACCGTGTACGTTAATACGTAAGTACCGGCTTTAGTTGTATCTACTTCACCATCAACTTTGATTTTAGAAGTGAGATCACCGTCTTCTTTATCGATAGCTAATACTTCTGCCATTGGAACAAATGAATCTCCTACATGAATTGTCGCTCCAACAGGCACTGTTAATTTAGGTTCTAAATCTGATGTTTCTCCATTTCCCTCTACAATTACAGTCTGTCTAGCCGTTGTATTTCTCCCTTGGGAATCAACGACCAAGTATTCCACAATGTATGTACCTGGTTTTGAAGTATCTACATCGCCTTTATGCTTTACTTTATTTGTTAAATCACCCTCTTCTTTATCAACAGCTTTTACATTTCTCATTGGATCAAACGTATCACCTACACGTAGTGTAATCGTAAACGGTACAGTTAACTCTGGAGCTTGGTTTTCTGCTGTTTTTTCGTTTTCTTTCACCGTTCCTGTAATTTTTGCCGCATCAAAAGCATTTTGGACTGCTTGAACTTCAATTGAGTTCGCTCCATATTTATTAGTTGCCACTTTAAGGCATGCCAATTTCAATTCAGAGAAATTAGAAGTCATATTTAATTCATCAGTATTTGCATAATAGAAAATATCAAACATTCTATCTTCACCAATACCATTTACATTTACACCGTTATGAGTACCACCTTGTGCAATTAAATACGCAACTTTATTAATAATACTTGAGTTAAAATGAACGCCTCCATAATCCTCTCCATTTAAATCATTATATTTACTATAATCATCAGGATACGGTAGTCCTTCTGAAAAATTAATTGCAGTTGGATTTTTCATATTACGAAAAGTCGATCCAGTTTGTTCTCCTATTGTCCAGTTAAATTCCCCATTATTTATGTATTTCTCTATAGCCGTTCCCATAATATCCGATAATGCCTCGTTAATTGCCCCAGATTCTCCTGAAAATTCAAGGTTAGATTCACTTGATGTAACTGCATGTGTAAATTCATGACCGGCTATATCGAACGCTTTTACCATAGGATCTCCATATAAAAGCATACTAATGTTATTAATATTAGTACTAAATGCATTCTCCCAATTTTCAGGATCATTTGTTCCTCCAGAATCCCATGCATGTACAACTGAAACTACTTTTTTTCCTTTATTATCAAAACTATTACGCTTATATTTTTCTTTATAAAAATCGTATACCTTTGTTGCTAAGAAATGAGCGCTTACCGCCTTTGGATCATTAAATGTTGTTGAAACACTAGTTGCTAGTATACCAGGATAATAACTTTCTTCATTTGTAATATCTCTATAATTTACATCATATGTCTCAATTCCTTGTCCTCTTGTGTAATCAGCAAGTGCATAATTCCCACTGGTCTGTTTAGAAATACCAAATGTACGAGTTACGCCTAAATCATCTTTTCCTGTTCCAGTTAATGATGTCAAATTGCTAGTTTTATTTTCCTTAACGGATTCAACATACTCTTCACTTATTTTCAAACTTGATTCTTGTACCATATCTTTTAACATTTCACCATTATGAGCATTCACTAAATAAGTTCCAGATACATAATTTGGTGTTGTAGCAGCAAATGTAACTTGATATGCATTGCTAGCCTCCCCATGATTTTCATCAACAAAAATAACTGCCTTAACTTCTGGCTCAGAAATAAATTTAGTATCGTTTCCGTACTTTTTATAAATATATTGTTTTGCTTCTTCTTTTGATAAATTAATAGGTTTCTTTAAATCTTCTTGTGTTAAATTTTGTGCGCTAGCTCCTGAAATGCTTTTAATAATACCTTTTTTATCTACGTGAGCAGTCAACTGGTGGCCATATACTTCTTTTCCTTCATATATTTGTTGCATGCGCACAAGTGTAGTTCCATCATAAGAACCACGTTTTTGAAGAACTTTGTAATCTACTCCTGTTTCTGCACTAACTTGTTTTGGAGACAAAGCATGCTCCGTATTTTCCTTAAGTGCATCTTTCACTACATTCTCTGGTGCCTTTTTTGATGGTTGTGTCAGATTACCTGTACGGAACGAATCCTCTTGAATTTCAACTTGCATTTGACCAGGTTCCTCTGCATGACCTACTCCATATAGTGTTACACTTGTTAAAACGAATCCTGTAGTTAATGCAACTATAGCTATTTCTTTTTTATTTCCCATGATATTTACCTCGTATAAATTTCTATTATTTATATAAAACTGCTAAAATGTATACAATCTATTCCTAACATAAAAAGATGACTTTTGTAATCAACAAAAGCCACCTCTTTAATATGTAATATCCCTAAAATGTTTTTAATACATAATTTCTATACAAAAAAGAAAAAAACATTCATTAACGAGCATTTTGCAATACTTTTATTAGGTCATTTATATTTTCAACTTTCTGTTGAAACTGATCAAGTCTGCTATGTAGCAATGAAGGATTTTTATCTTCAGTTGAAATAACTTGTTTTAATTCGTTTTCTAATTTATCATACATATCAAAGAAATTATCAAATTCTACACTTACAAGCTCTTCATTTTCGCGATAGAATCTTTTTGCTTCTATATAAGTCATATATGATTTATTTAAAAATCCTAATGAAATTAAATATTTAGAAGTGTTTTCTTGATAAATAGCAATATCACACGCTATTTTAATATCAGAATAAGTCTTTTGAACGAGACAATGCAATTCAAAAATCTTAAACTTTAATCCATTATTCATTTCATCCCCTCCCATCGTATCTATTCTACATAAAATTAGAATATTATACAAAGAAAATTATTAGCATGAAATTGACAATTTAAAAAATAACTTAAGGATAAACAAAATCCCTCTCATTATAAATTATAGTTGCGGAGCATTTACCAACATAACAGCAAAATAAAAAGCGAAAAGAATAAATCTTTCCGCTCTTAGAGTAATAAATACATTTCATATTGCGCTAAAGAATTCTTTTCAAATCCACATTTCTTAAGAAAACCTTCCAGTAAATTATTGTTAGGAAACCCAATTGATAAACTTGATAAATTTAATTCTTCTCTTGCTACTTGTAATAATTTCATCCCAACACCAATATTTCTATAATCTTTGTCTACGAAAATAAAACTAATTTTACCTTGTTTATTTACACATAGAGAGCCTTTTAAGTCATTATCGACATATGCACCATAAAATACATTATTTGTTTTTTTGATATAATCAATATCATTTTGCCAATTTATATGGAAGTTTAACCATTTCTGAATTTCATCTTTAAAAGTTGGAAATTCTAATTGTTTTACTTCACTATCCTTACAATCTTTATTCATTATTTTAGTCAAATCATTTAAATTATAATAAGAAAGATCGTACACTTTTTCATAGCCCAACTTATTATAAAAATGAATCGCTCGGTCATTTCCTACAATGACTTCGAGAAAAAGTTGCTTACATCCATGTTGAATCGCCTCTTCTTTATGCAGTTCAAATAATTTTTGACTTACACCAATACCGCGGTAATTAGGATGAACCGCTAATGTTCCACAGCGCATAGTCTTTATACTTTCATAATCCTTTATACCACCTAGTATTACGCCAACAGGTTTGCCTTCTTCTAAAGCAAGAAAAGAATGTTCTAGCAAATTACCTTCTGGTCCCAAAAAACGTTGTATAAAATCCTCTTTTGAAACCTCCATCTTAATAATGTAATCTGAAAATCCATCTTTAAAAGCTTCATATACTAAATCAATATTTACTTCACTACACCTTTTATATTGAATCATATAAAATTGCCCTCCAACTGCTTATATTAAACTCAACGTGTACCCATATAATATATTCCATCTATTATAAATTTCAGCTCTTAATTTGAAATGAGCGGACATTTCCCTACATATAACTCACTATTGATTTGTTTTATAACAAACTATCTATTATTTACTACATTAACCTCATAAACACGTAAAAAAGCAATTAAATGCTCACATGCTCTTTCACATGCTAGCATTTTAAAGATTTTTTGTTCTTCTTTCGTTTTATCATTTGCTTGATCTGAAGCAGCTTTTAAACAGAGAAATGGTTTTTTATTTATTTGGCATACATAGGCGAAAGCTGCTACTTCTTGATCAACTGCCAATGCTCCATATACGGTATGGAGTAAATATCTCATTTCCGAACTACGAATACGTTGATCTCCTGATAAAAATGTACCGAAATGTATCGGATCATACGATCGTATTTTTTTTATTCTTCTTACAAGTGATTTTGTTGTTTCAATAGGTGCTGTTCTACCGTTATATAAATTAAAAACATCTTCCCCTGAACCAGCAGCAGTAACATCATGTTGTATTGCGTTTAGTGCGACTACAATATGACCGTTTTTCACCTTGTTTGATAAACTTCCGCATATTCCTGTCATAAACAACTCATCTGGCTGAAACTCACTAATTAACAATTGTACACAACTAGCGCAGCTTACTTTACCGACACCAGTAACAACTGATATAATTTCCAGCTCATTAATAGTATGAAAATGAAATTCCCAAGCTGCTCTTTTTTCAACACGTTCACTCGGATAATGTTGATGCAAATACGTCAGTTCTGGTTCCCATGCAGATACTATTGCAATACGTTTCATTACACGCTTCACTTCCCCTATTGTCATTTAAATATGTTATCTATACTTTCTCGTTCATAATCTGGAATCCATTCTTTGTATTTCTTATATAAATCTCGTATTATTTCTTTATTCTTCGCAATTACTTCACATCCTCTATCATCATACATAAACATGACAATATCTTTCGTTGCATTAATGAGAAATACATCTGGATAAAAAATTTCTTTTTTTCGTCCAAATCGAGGATACAAATCAGAAAAATCCTCATGATTAGCAGCTTGTATAAGCGATTCATACTTAATATCTTCTACGAGACATTTTAAAGAAAATTGATATGTACAATATAAATCTGCTTCTTCATCTTCAAATAGAAACGGTAATGTTTCTTGTCTTATATGAAATCTTAAATCTCTTTTCTTAATATATTTATTGTATACATTTATTTTCTGTGGAGTTTTTATGTTTTCCTTTTTAAATCTATAAACATTTGTCACTACAAACACTACATCTTCTTTTGAAAATATGTCTTCAAATAAGAATTTATTATATGTATATAGTTGAGAAAAGTATTCCATATTTAAATCGTTGGTTCCTTCTACAATTTGATATTTATCTTTTCCGAAATCAAAATGCAAATGATTTTCCCACTGAGATAATAAGTAGGGTCCTAATGTAACTTCTGGAAATGTTTGATTCATATATTCTTTTAATTGCATTTCCTTGTCCTTTCTACTGTACAATTCTTTTTAAATCCCAATATGCTTCTTCTAGCCACGGGTGTATAACTTTCAATGTATCTTTCCTTTCCCACAAATATGAAATATATACAAAAGCTGCTTTTTCCAAAGATTTTCCCAATCCTTTTTTTATTTCTATTAAATATGGTGGTGTCCCTTTTTGATCCCATTCTATTTTATCTGCAACAAATAATACTAAATCCATCTTCGTTGCATGTTTACGCAACGTTGTATGGCAACAAATTGCATTTAAAATCTCTTCATCTTCGACTTTAAATATTTCTTTTGCGATTACCCTCTATAATTTTTGATGAATAATCATAGGAAACTTTCTTTCCGCTTCCACTAT
This sequence comes from Bacillus sp. TE8-1, assembly GCF_008368855.1. NCBI lineage: Bacteria > Bacillati > Bacillota > Bacilli > Caryophanales > Bacillaceae > Bacillus > Bacillus sp. TE8-1. The sequence continues at coordinate 75,344 of NZ_QPET01000034.1, forward strand.
TTCTACACCAAATTCTTCAGCAACTGCAATCCGCTCCTCGTTTGGAAAAATGCCACTAATATCATGTAAATATCCTGCAATTGCTGCTTTTTCTTTATCTACGTGAAACTTTTCTGCAATCTTTTTTGCCTCATTTGCCACACGAATTGAATGTTTATATGTAAACTCTTTATTATATTTTAGTAGAAAAGCTTTAATATCATTTTCTATTTTTCAGTTGGAGTAAATGAATATTTATCATTACATAACATAGAAAATCCCCCTTATAACTACCTTTCATTATAATGTAGAATCTAAATATCTTTGTTATTTTATATTCGATATTAATCTTTTTACTCCTTTTTAATACGTTACATGAAATTTTATACAGAATCATCGCTACAAGTACATAAATGTTTGATATTATAGTAATGTTGATGATTTGTAAGGAAAGGAACTACACAATGAATAAAAACATATTAATTATTGATGATGATAAAGAAATTGTTGAATTACTTGCTGTTTATTTGCGAAATGAAGGCTATAACATTTATAAAGCTTATGATGGCGATGAAGCATTGCAAAAGGTTTCTACATATGAAGTTGACCTTATGATTTTGGATATTATGATGCCAAAACGAAACGGATTAGAAGTTTGTCAGGAAGTGCGTGAAAATAATACTGTACCAATTCTAATGCTTAGTGCAAAAGCAGAAGATATGGATAAAATATTAGGCCTTATGACAGGTGCCGATGATTATATGATCAAACCATTCAATCCATTAGAATTAGTAGCTAGAGTGAAAGCTTTATTACGAAGATCCTCTTTCCAAAATGCTACTTCGCAAAAGAATGAAGATGGTATTATTCGTATTCGCTCTGTTGAAATACACAAACATAATCATACAGTTAAAGTAAATGGAGAGTACATTAAACTAACCTCTATTGAATTCGATATTTTATATTTACTTGCGAGTAATACAGGAAGAGTATTTAGTTCAGAAGAAATTTTCGAACGCGTTTGGAATGAAGATGGTTATGGTTCAAATAAGACGGTAATGGTCCATATTAGCAACTTACGAGATAAACTTGAAACAGTAATAAATGGAGAAAAATTTATTCATACTGTTTGGGGAGTTGGCTATAAAATTGAGAAATGAAGCATTTGATATATTAAAAGATATTCCTAAATGGAAACTTATTTTTTGGCTTTTATTAGCTATCACACTCACTCCTATTACTGAATTAATTATTTATCGCCTCGTTACGAGTGTAATTGAAAGTTCACTTACTCTAACCGAACTCGGTAAAGAATTCATTCGAATTTTTGGTTATGAAAAGTATAAAGGGATTAAAGAGTCTTTATGGATGATGATTGTATCTTATTTGTTTTTATTTTCTATTTTTTCATCCTATCTTTACATTTTTTATCGTCACGAGAAAAAACTTTATTATGAAACTTGTATAAAAAAAATGATAGAAGAAATTCGTTATATTGCAAATGGAAACTTCAATCATAAAGTTTCTATTGTAAATCATAATTATCTAGAAGAATTAGCAATCGGGGTCAATGAAATTGTTGAACAATTAAAAGTCTCCATTGATGAAGAAAGACAAGCTGAACAAGCAAAAAGTGAACTTATTACAAATGTATCACATGACTTACGCACTCCCCTTACCTCTATAGTTGGATACGTAAATTTAATCCATCATGATAATTATAGAGATGAAGTGGAATTGCGATACTATATTCAAGTCATTTACGATAAGGTAACTCGTCTTAATGCATTAATGAATGACTTGTTCGAATATACACGTGTTCAAAATAAAGAATTAAGCTTGTATTCTGTTCCTATTGATATTGTAGAGTTACTTGGACAATTAACTGTTCAATTCCGTATACAATTTCAAGAAGCTAATATAGAATGTCGGCCTTCTTTCCCGTCTCAAAAGCTCATGGTATTAGCTGATGGTGACAAATTAGTGCGTGTGTTTGAAAATCTTATTATAAACGCTATCGCTTATGGAAGCGAAGGTCGCTATATTGACCTTACTGCTTATGAAAGCAATAATATGATTACAATTGATATAACAAATTACGGACAACCTATTCCTAGTACGGATTTACCTCATATTTTTGAACGTTTTTATCGCGTTGAGAAATCTCGCTCTACAAACACTGGTGGATCTGGACTTGGATTAGCAATTGCAAAAAGTATAGTCGAATTGCATAAAGGAACAATTGAAGTATATAGTGATGACGAAAAAACAACATTCACTGTAAAACTACTCCCATACAAATGTTAATATTACAAATAAAAAGTTCAATTTCTTACCATATAAGAAATTGAACTTTTTCCATAATTACCCTAAATTTAATAATCCTTTATAATTCTTTAGAAATTCTTTACCTTTTCTTTCTTCCTAATTAAGCATTCCTTTTTACAATACTATTATTGATGTCATAATAGGAGGATCGCTTATGCAATTCTTAAAGAAATTCGCTATTCTATTATTATCTTTTTTTATTACTGCACTTATCGTTTTATATTTTTATCTTTATGTAAATGGTCCGATTATTCAAGCTAAATCAGCTATTTTAATAAATGCTAATTCAGGTGAAATTGTTTATAAAAAAAATGAAGAAACTCCAGTACAATCAGCTGCTTTATCTAAATTAATGACAGAATATATCGTATTGGAGCAACTAAATGATAGAAAAATACAGTTAGATGACTTAGTACAAATAAGTAACGAAGTTTTCCGAGTAGAAACAAGCCCTATACAAGTAACATCGAATGATAAAACAACGGTTCGTGATTTACTTCATGCATTGCTACTGGCAGGGAATAATCGTTCTGCACTCGCCCTAGCAGAACACATTGCTGGAAATGAAGATAACTTTACAGTATTAATGAATAAAAAAGCAAAAGAACTAAAGTTATTACAACCATCTCCATTTCTAAACTCTACTGGAATTAATAATAATACAAATAAACAATCAACTACAACAGCGATAGACGCAGCTAAACTAGCAGCACGATTAGTAAAAGATTTTCCAGATGTATTGAATATTACGAAACTAACCTCTTACCAATTTACCTTCAAAGATTCCCAGGTTTTCAATACGAATAAAATGATATATTCCCTTAATGAAAACATTAAACTTCAAGGTGTTGATGGCTTACAAACTAGTTTTTCAACTAACGGTAATTATAGTTTTGTCAGTACAGCAAAACTTGGAGATACTAGACTAATTTCAGTAATATTAGATGCAGATGAAGAAAACATTTCATTTATTGAAACAAAAAAGTTGCTCCAGTATGGTTTTGATCCTTCCTCGTACTCTGCACTCCAAGCTTTTAAAGACGCCCTTACATCTTGGACAATATTGCTTCAGTTTAAAAATTTAATTATACAAACTATAATGATTTTTTTAATCATTACCACCTTAATGTTTTTACATATACGTCAGAAAAAATCCGAGGATTTCAATTAAGAAATCTTCTTATATATATAAAACCGACTTGCGCTTGAGATGCAAGTCGGTTTTTAATTCTATCATCCTCTTCCAAGCAAATTTGCTGAAACTGGTTGCAAGTTTAACTCTCTCGCCCATATAGATAGCTGACCAATATGATAAATTTAATATCCCATTACATGTCTTAAAACCTATGTTTTTTGAGGCATACATCCATCTCTGTTTCCTTTCGTTGTGTTCGTTTGTTTAGTTTAAATGGGTTAATCTATTAATTCTATTAAATCCAACAATTGAACTATTACACTTTAAAGTTCTACTCATATACTATAGTAAATTACTAGAAAGGAGGCTTAACTATGGATAGTTGCGTTGTATTTGTAAACGGACAACCTTTTTTAGTTCTTTCAGTAGCTGGTATTGAAATTGCTAGATTAGAGATTTCCCTTCAAGTAGCATTAGCTCTAAGAGTGCTTGGGATACCAATCTGTGATTAATTACCAAATTAAAAGAAAAAGAGGGCATTAGCCCTCTTTTTTTATTTTCCTCATATATTTTCTTAACAACAAATAAAATTTTAATTTTTATATTGTAAGGAAATTCCGAAAAATAAACTCATTTTATTCAATAAAAAGAGCACCACCCATACCTCATTATCCGTTTCTAAAAAATTAGAATTCGATTAATTACAAAAAAATTTAAATATACGAACGTTACATAAAATACTTGTTAGAATAGCTGTCCTTCACACTATTTATTTCGCAGACGTTATATAATCAAAGCACCAATGATTAACTTTTTATACGGCTTATTTTAAGTGTGCTAGCATTCTAGGCTAGATGATCATGACTGCAAAAAAAACTTCAAGTTCTCGTTTATATAAATCAGATAACGCTTTCACTTTTTGAATCGATTGATAATCTTTAAATTGCGGTTCGCTATCTTCTTCTCCTTGAAGAGCACTAATCCAACTATACTCTACATCTACAATATGAAATCATGTTTCTAACATACCCCCAGTTTGCAAAGTAAATCTTCCTCTCAAAGTTGTTCACACCACTTAAACCAATCATCTCTTACTTGCCAATTATATTGAAATAAAGTGTACACATTTCTCTCTCCCTTACTTCAATTATCCACCTAACAGCATCTGTTATACATTTAACCATTGACAATCACTTCTCTTCGGCCAAGTTCCTCTACAGCGTGATTAATTATTTCACTTACAGATAAAGAACCATCCAATATGATATCTGAATTCGGCTTAACAGTATGAATTGCCTCTAAATAAGCTTTTCTCGCATATGTCATGTAATGTTCCAAATCATTATGTATTTCATCTATTGTACCTTCCTTAAAATCTCGCAAAATCCTTCTAGCCATCGCAATATCTAAAGGCGTATTAATAAATATAGTTACATCAATGAATTTTCGCATCTCACTATTTAAGTATGCAAAAGGATAATCTACAATAATATAGTCTAAGGTATTATTTTGTATAAGTTGCTCAATATCATGAATTAATGGTGTTAATACCCACTCGTCGTAATTCGCCCCATCATCAATCCATTTACAAATATCAGCAGGAGAGTTATCAAATGTATAACTATCAAAATATAGAGCTTTTGAGTTTTTAAACTTATGCTTTAATCTTTCTGTAATTGTAGTTTTACCTCCTCCCGAAACAGCTGCAATTGAAATTATTTTTGTTTTATTATCCACTATACCCACCAAACCCCTTTGTTAACATAATATAATTATAAATTACTATCGTTGCTACTTCTTCCATTCATATTCTAACATACTCATTTCCCATAAATTCCAATACGTTTCTCCTACTCTTTTTGACTCTCTTAATAAGCCTTCTTTTACAAACCCTATTTTTTCGTAACATGAAATGGCCGATGTATTAAAATCATACACACCAAGAGTTACTCTATGTAGTTTTAATTCGTCAAAAGCAATATGAAGTACTGCTTTCATCATATGTTTTCCTATAGAACGTCCTCTCATCTTCGTATTACCAACTAATACTTTTCCAATTCTAGCGGACTTATTAATATTATCTATTTGCCCAAGCGAAATATGTCCAATAACGTCTGAAGTCTCTTCATCTACCACTTTGAAAGCGAGTGTATTTGCACTTTCTATATACTTCTCTAATTGCTGTTCGTCTAAAGGAAATGTGAATGCATTTCCTGACCACTGTATTAGAAATTCTTCGGAATTAATCCAATTTATTAATTGTTTAAAATCAGATTTCTTAAAGCTTTCTAGTTTAATCACTTCCTTGCTCCTTTCGTACATCATGCTTTATAACCTCAAACTTATTTCTATATAAAGAATATATTCTCCTTTTATATAAAATTAAAATAAAGCCATTCATGTGAATGGCTTTACAAAAAAGCAGCATAATTATGCTTTGTTTGCTACATCAATACCATTAAAATCAAAGTCAGCAGTAACCGTTGTAACCGGTGGGAAAATTGCTTCAATTTTGCAAATGGAAATAATTACTCCAACCGATCCAGGAATAGCCGCAAGCCTAACTACATCACAACTTACAGACGAAACAGTACCTACATAAGTACGTCCCTCTGTATTAATTTGAACTGTTCGATTAATTAATTTCTTAAGTTCATCTCTAATTCCTTGTACACAAGAATTATCACATTTCTCATGCTGTTCTTTTTTACACTCTTCGAATACTTCCCAACAATCATCTTGTTTACATGTACACTTCTTTTTACAATTATTAAATCGAGAACCCAATACCTCACCCCCTAATCCTTTCTATTAGTAAAGTATGTCCACTAGCTTAAAAGGGTACGAGGCAAACACATAAAAAGAAAAAAACAAACAATTGTACCAAACTTTCTTTTCATTATTCATTATAAAAACAGACTTCTCCTAATTAAAAGCTTTTTAATGAGCGGCCGTGAATTTAGTCCTACTCCATTTAATGTTTAGACACCACTTTCTAAAACAAACCTTTTTTCTTTTAAATAAGACGCCCCTTAAAAACACACTAGATTTTCCCATTAACTCACATATACATAGACTTTATTTGTGGATTTCCCATTTTTCATTGTGAAATATACATTTAAAAAGCGTACTCGAAAATAAGATATTATTTGTAATCAGAACATTTTCTTCAACAAGTGTTTATTGAAAAATACCATAACTAGTAGTAGTTCTCTCCACTTTCTCTTAAAAATTAGCATAGTTTGTATGAATTCTATATCGAGTAGAAGACACTCTATCATATAAAGATAAAATAGTAGGTTAATAAACAAGCCATTTTTTTATTAAAACATAGAATAATATGAACACTATTGAAAGGAGGTAGAAATAAATGTCCTGGAAAAATGATTGCTGGAGTTCTCAGAAAAAGCATTGTTGTGATGATTGGTGGAAATCTAAAGAAAAGCATCATTGTGATGATAATTGGAGTTCTCAGAAAAAGCATTGTAATGATGATTGGTGGAAATCTAAAGAAAAGTGTCATTGTGATGACGATTGGAGTTCTCAGGAAAAACATTGTAATGATGATTGGTGGAAATCTAAAGAAAAGTGTCATCGTGATGATGATTGGAGTTCTAAACGAAATAAGTGTCGTTGTAAATGTTTCTTTATTTGTTGCCATTGTAAAAGAAAAAATTGGTAATATTTTTAATGTCAACGTAAAGGAAAGAATATGTCTTTTGGAACCAATCGGGCTTTTCCGGAAAGTTGATCCCTCACCTACTTCCTTGCTTTCGCTGAATTTTTAGGTGGGGGCACTACTGCCCGGCAAATAGCGAGATAAATACTAGAATGTAATATATAAAAAGCTGACTGCTTATAGTCAGCTTTTTATATATTAACACGTAAAGGTTTAAACAGACATATAAGCAGTCACGCTTTGTCATCACCTTGTTGTTGTAAATTAGTATTTCTCCATTGAATAGACATTCCATAATATCGTATTTTGATAAAAACTAAAAAACATACTTAACACTAATAGTAGAATTTTTCTTCTTCATCAACTTCACTTCTTCTCTTTTTATAAACATAAAAAAGGAGCTCTATTTATATAGAGATCCTTTCTAATTTTATAATTTACTAGACTGTAACCCCTGAATAAACGGAACTACTTCAGGATTTACAAGCGATGATAAATCACCTAATTCTTTTCCTAAGTAAGCTGCTTTAATAACACGACGCATTACTTTAGAATTACGTGTTTTCGGTAAATCTTCTACAACGTGGATGTCTTTAGGACACAACGCTTTTCCAATATGAGAGTTTACTAAACTCATTAATTCTTTCTTTAATTCCCCTGTAAATGTTACATGGTCTCTTAACACTACAAAACAATGACAAACTTCACCTTTTACTTCGTCAGGTACACCAATTGCAGCAGCTTCGATTACATCGTTATGTTTCACAAGAATAGATTCATATTCAGCAGGTCCAATACGTTTACCTGCAATATTTAACGTATCGTCTGAACGCCCTGTGATGATATATTGTTCACCATCGTAAATGACCCAGTCACCGTGGACCCATTTATTTTCAAAACGCGACCAATATGTGTTTACGTAACGTTCATCATCTTCCCAGAAGCTTTTCGTCATACCTACCCAAGGTTTCTCTAAGCATAATTCTCCGACTTCATCTCGAATTGGTTTACCTTGATTATCCAGTACGACAGCTGCCATTCCTGGTAAAGATGCGTTAAAACTAATCGGTGCTATTGGCTTAATAAGAACATTACCGAAAATCCCACCAGAGATTTCAGTTCCACCTGAGTAGTTACAGATTGGGACATTTCCTTTTCCAACTGTTTCAAACAGCCACATCCATGGATCAGGATTCCAAGGTTCTCCTGTTGATGCGAATACTTCCAAACTCTTTAAAGAATGTTTATTGACATACTCATCACCTTTTGCCATCAATGCTCGGATTAACGTTGGCGAAATACCTAGATGAGTAATCTCATATTTATCAACTGTCTCCCATAACCGGTCTGCTTCTGGGAAGTCTGGAACACCTTCGTACATAACCATCGTTGCTCCATTAATGAGTGAACCGAATAATAGAAACGGCCCCATCATCCAGCCCATATCAGTTACCCATAATACACGATCACCTTGTTTAATATTCATTCCAAATCCTGCATCAAAAGCTGCTTTCAAAGGAAATCCTGCATGCGTGTGTACTGTTCCTTTCGGCTTACCAGTCGTTCCTGATGTATAAATGAGCATTAATGGATCATCACTTTGCATTTCCTCGGCATGTATGAATGGTTTTTCTTTTTCTAGCGTACTCCACGAAAAATCATAGTTATGTGGTGTAAAATCATTTCCTGCATGACGAACGATAACAACTTTTTCAACAGTTGGGCAATGTTCACAAGCTTTATCTACTTCATCTTTTAAAGAAACAATTTTACCGCGGCGTGAAAATCCATCTGCGGTAATAATCATTTTTGAACCTGCCGCTTGCACACGTGTCATGACTGCATCAGACGCAAAGCCTGAGAATATTGGTGAAATAATTGCTCCGATTTTCATTACAGCTAGCATCGCAACAACTGTTTCTGGAATCATCGGCATATAAATTGTTACACGATCACCTTTCTCAATACCCGCATGTTTCAAACCATTTGCAACACGGCTTACCCAGTTGTCAAGCTCTTCATATGTAAATGATTTTGAAGTTCCATTTTCCCCTTCGTACTGAAGTGCTGGCTGTATTCTCGTCTCTTCATCCGCAAGCCAGCGAGATAAAGCTGATTCTACAACGTTACATGTTCCGCCATTATACCACTGTGCAAACGGTGTACCATTTTCTAAGTCTAACACTTCTGTATAAGGTTTCATCCATTGATAGCCTACTGCTTTTTCTGCCTCTCCCCAAAACCAAGCTGTTTCCTCAATAGATTTATTATAAAAAGTTTCATAGTCTTCATATCCCAATGATTTCATCCAACCATATAAACGTGTTTTTTCCTTGTACTCTTCTGTTGGAAACCAAACTGCTTGTTTCAATGTTTTCCCCTCCTTAACTTTTTGAGCAAGAAAGCCCTAAATAGGGCTTTTAAACTGGATATACAGGATGTTTACGATCTGTGAATACTTGATATTTACTCATATACATTTCGAAACGTCCTTTTAACTCTTCACGTAAATTGTTTGGATGAACAATACCATCAATCACCATCTCTGATGCTAAATGATAAATATCAATATCTTTCTTATACTCTTCACGTTTTTCAGCAATGAAGCTAGCACGCTCTTCTTCTGGTAAAGCTGCAATTTTATTTGCATATACAGCATTAACCGCAGCTTCTGGACCCATTACCGCAATAGAGGCTGTCGGTAATGCCAGACAGCAATCTGGTTCAAATGCTGGACCTGCCATCGCATATAAACCAGCGCCATATGCTTTACGAACAACGATAGAAATCTTCGGTACAGTTGCTTCACTCATTGCAGAAATCATTTTTGCACCGTGGCGAATAATACCGGCACGCTCTACTTTTGTACCAATCATAAATCCTGGTACATCCGCAAGGAATAATAATGGAATATGATATGCATCGCATAAATTAATAAACTTAGCAGCTTTATCAGCTGAATCGTGGAATAATACGCCGCCCTTCATACGCGGCTGATTTGCAATAATACCAACTGGCTTACCATCAATACGTGCTAAGCCTGTAATTAGCTCTTGAGCAAATAATTTTTTCACTTCATAGAATGAACCTTCATCAATAACTCTATTAATGAGATCTTTCATATTGAAAGGAGCATTTTGATTTTCTGGAATGATTTGTTCTAACGTTTTATCGAATTGTTTCGGTTCTTGAGGTGTAACCAATGGAGTCTTTTCTAAGTAGTTGTTTGGAAAATATGAAATGTATTGTCTTGCTTGTGTAATCGCATCTTCTTCTGTCTTACATAAAACATCTCCGCATCCTGATACAGAGCAATGCATACGAGCTCCGCCCATCTCTTCTAAAGTTACCTTCTCACCGATAACCATCTCAGCCATACGAGGAGATCCTAAATACATAGATGCATTTCCTTCTACCATCATTACAACGTCGCAAAAGGCTGGAATATAGGCACCACCAGCTGCAGAAGGTCCAAATAATAAGCATACTTGAGGAACTTTACCTGATAATTTCACTTGATTATAGAAGATTCTTCCTGCACCACGGCGCCCTGGGAACATTTCTACTTGATCTGTAATACGCGCTCCAGCAGAGTCAACTAAATAAAATAACGGAACACGTAGTTTTTCAGCTGTTTCTTGAATACGTAAAATCTTTTCAACTGTGCGTGATCCCCATGATCCAGCTTTTACAGTAGAATCATTGGCCATTACACACGCAGTACGACCATGTATTTTACCCGTTGCCGTTACAACGCCGTCCGCAGGTAAGCCTGTTTGTTCACAGTTAGCAAATAATGCATCTTCTACATATTCGCCATTATCAAATAGAAGCGCTAAACGATCTCGAACAAATAATTTTCCTTTTGCTTTATTTTGTTCATGATACTTTGGTGCGCCGCCTTGTTTAATCGTTTCAACTCGTTCTTCAAATGAATTAGATTGTTGTTTTTGATCTAACATATTTACTCCCCCTTATACGTTGGTGTGCGTTTTTCCTTGAATGCTTGTAATCCTTCTAATCTATCTTTCGTATGGATTACACCTTCATACGCTTGTTTTTCCATTTGTAATCCGGTATGTAAATCAACTTGAATACCATTTGAAATTGCCTCTTTTGCTAATCGAACAGCAATAGGTCCATTACTAGCAATTTTCTCTGCTATTTCAATCGCTTTCTCTTCAAGTAAATTAGCTGGTACAACAAATTCTACTAAACCATATTCTTTTGCTTCTTGCGCTGAAATACGTCTACCTGTATAAATTAATTCTTTCGCTCTACCAACACCAATTAATCTCGGTAAGCGCTGTGTACCACCCGCTCCTGGTATAATTGCAAGTGTCGTTTCAGTAAGACCAAGACTTGCAGATTCAGCAGAAATTCTAAAATCACAAGCTAAACTTAATTCCGTACCACCACCAAGTGCGATTCCATTTATAGCAGCAATAACTGGCTGTGGTAATTGTTCAACCATCTCCATAGTCGTGCGAATCATACTAACAGCATGGCGAACTTGTTCCTCATTCATACCAGCACGTTCTTTTAAATCAGCACCAGCACAAAATGCTTTTTCACCAGCACCTGTTAGAATAACTACACGCGTATTGGACTCTTCACTTATTTGAGTTAATATGTTTTGTAACTCTTCTAATAACGCTAAAGATAATGAGTTTGCTTGTCTTTCACGATATAACGAAATCTTTACAACGTGAGGTGTTACATAATCAACTGAAATGTTTTGTAATTGTAGCATCTTCTCACCTACTTATCGTTTTATGTTGAAGCGCTCTATACACATGACTCGGTAATTGGATATTTAGCTTACTTTGAATAAATTGACTAGCTCGCAATAACTTTTCTTCGTCTATATTCGTTTGAACTCCTAATTTATGGAGCATATGTACTAGGTCATCAGTAGCAACATTACCTGATGCTCCTGGTGCATAAGGGCAGCCCCCGAGTCCACCACAAGAACTATCAAATGTTGTAATACCGTATTCTAATGATTTAACTACATTTGCTAGAGCCATTCCATACGTATTATGAAAATGCATGGCAAACTGCGAAGCATCATACTTCTTTAATAGATGTTCTAATACTTGTTCTACTTGTAATGGATTCGCTACACCGATTGTATCCCCAAGAGAAACTTCATAAATGCCGTATGAAAATAGTTGATTACATAATTCGTCAACTGCTGTGACACTTATATCCCCTTCATAAGGACATCCAAATACAGTAGAAACATAGCCTCTTACCTTTTTCCCTTCGAATAATGCCTGTTTTGTTATATCTTCGATTACAACTAACGCTTCTTTAATCGATTTATTAATATTACTTTTATTATGAGATTCACTTGCTGATAAAAAAACATTCACCTCATCTACATTTTGCAAAAAAGCTCGTTCCAAACCATTTTGGTTCGGAACAAGCGCAGCATATGTAACATTTGGATCCCTTTTCAGCTCAGAAAACACATCATTTGCATCCGCTAATGCTGGGACCCATTTTGGGTGAACGAATGAGGAAACTTCAACATACGACAATCCTGCTTCTGTAAGTAGTTGAATCCATTTTACTTTATCTTTTGTGCCAACAATCTTTTTTTCATTTTGTAAACCATCACGTGGTCCTACTTCTTTAATGACAGCAAAATTAGGTAGTTTCAATTCGCTTCCCCCCTATATCTCCCTATTCAATTTCTAATAATACATCTCCTTCATTTACAAAATCGCCTTCTTGCACATTAATTTTCATAACTGTGCCGGCTTCTTCTGAAATGATTGGAATTTCCATTTTCATAGATTCCAAAATGACGACATCCTGCTCTTCCTCTACTGTATCTCCTACTCCTACAACAATCTTCCAAACGTTTCCTGCCATCGATGCGTATACTTTCGTCATCATTTTATCCCCCTTAATATTGTTAGATCTTATTTTTTAACGAGTTGTTTCGTTACAAAACCCGTTGTATAAATACCCGCTTTGAACACTTCGTCTTCCAAAACTTGCAGTAGCATTGGCGTGTTCGTTTTAATACCTTCTACTTTTAATTCTTCTAGAGCATCATGTAATTTCGAAATTGCTTCTTCACGAGTCTCGCCATGTGCAATGACTTTCGCAATCATTGGATCATAGAAAGGTGTAATCGTTACATGATTTTCTAAGAAGTGATCAATCCGTACATTTGACGGTAATGTTAAATCTGTAATTTTCCCAGGTGACGGGAAGAATGTTTTCGGATCCTCTGCATAAATACGAGCTTCAATGGCATGACCACTACGTTTTACATCATCCTGAGTAAATGATAGTTTCTCTCCACTTGCGATAAGGAGTTGCTGTTCCACAAGGTCTAATCCCGTAATTTCTTCTGTCACTGGATGCTCTACTTGTAATCTCGTATTCATCTCTAAGAAATAGAAGTTCTTCTGATCATCTACAAGAAACTCAACTGTACCTGCATTTGTATAACCAAGTGCTTTGGCAGCTTGTACAGCAACTTCTCCCATCGCCTTTCGTGTACCTTCATCTAAAAATGGTGAAGGTGCTTCTTCGATTACTTTTTGATTTCGGCGCTGTACCGAACATTCACGCTCCCATAAATACACTGTGTTACCATGTGTATCTGCTAAAAGCTGAATTTCAATATGATGCGCATCTGCTATATATCGCTCTAAATACATTTCTCCGTTACCAAAGAAGTTTTGCGCTCTTGTTTTATTACTTTCAAACGCTTTGGTGAGCGTTTGCTCAGTTTCCATCAACTGCATACCAATGCCTCCGCCGCCTGCGGATGCCTTAAGCATTAATGGATAACCAATTTGTTTTGCAATTTCAATTGCTTCTTCAGCAGTTTCAATATTTGTAGTAATACCTGGGACTACTGGGACATCTGCTGCTTGCATTGCGATACGTGATTCGATTTTACTTCCCATCTTCGTAATGATTTCTTCTGAAGGACCGATAAATACGATACCTTCTTCTTTGCAACGAACCGGAAAAGACGGATTCTCTGATAATAAACCATAACCCGGATGAATCGCTTCTGCATTTGTCTTCTTAGCTATTTCAATAATTTTTTCAAGGTTTAAATAACTTTCTTGAACACGCGGTCCACCTACTAAGTAAGCTTCATTTGCCATCTTCACATGAAGGGCATTTTCATCTGCTTCAGAATAAATAGCAACAGTGCGAATACCAAGTTTTTGACAAGTTTTCATAATACGAACAGCGATTTCCCCGCGATTCGCAATTAATATTTTTTGAAACATAGTGATTCCTCCCTTTTATCTACATCCTAAATGTCTAGCAATTACGAGACGTTGAATTTCAGAAGTTCCTTCACCAATTTCTAATAGTTTCGCATCACGAATATGTCGTTCAACTTCATATTCACGCATATAGCCATATCCACCATGAATCTGTACTGCATGATTCGCAATACGGCTTGCCGCTTCCGATGCAAATAGTTTTGCCATTGCCGCTTCTTTGCCGAAAGGTTTATCGTTATCTTTTAACCAAGCTGCTTTATGTACTAAATTACGAGCTAACTCTACTTCAGTCGCCATATCAGCTAATTTAAATTGAATCGCTTGGAAATTAGAGATTGACTTTCCAAATTGTTGACGTTCTTTCGCATATTGCAATGCACGTTCAAAGGCTGATTGCGCAATACCAACTGCCAATGCTGCGATTGAAATACGCCCTCCATCAAGTGTATATAAAAATTGTTTAAAACCTTTATTTACATCACCAAGAATATTTTCTTTCGGTACACGAACACCATCAAGTACGATTTCACAAGTATTAGAAGCACGAACACCCATCTTATCGTAAGGACTTGAAATCGTTAATCCTTCACTCGTAGTAGGCACGATAAATGCAGAAATACGTTTTCTACCATTCTCTTCAATACCGTTGACAGCGGTTACGATAATTGTATTTGCATACTCTGCGTTTGTAATCCAACACTTCTCACCACTGATTACATACTCATCACCATCTAATACCGCTTTCGTTTGAGTACCACCTGCATCTGATCCAGCATTCGGCTCCGTTAATCCGAAGGCACCTAATGTTTTACCTGACGCCATTGGAACTAAATACTTTTGTTTTTGTTCTTCTGTACCGAAATAATAAATTGGAGAAGCACCTAATGAAATTGTTGCAGCATAGCTTAAACCGGTGCCACCACAAGCGCGACCAATTTCTTCAACTGCTAACGCATACGATACCGTATCGCCACCTGAACCTCCATACTCTTCTGGGAATGGGATGCCTAATAATCCTAGTTCGCCCATTTTTTGAAATGTTTCATATGGAAACTCTGCAGTTTTGTCATAATATACAGCTTTCGGTGCGATTTCCTTTTCAGCAAAGTCACGTACCATTTCTTTAATCATTTGTTTTTCGCGAGTTAGAGTAAATTCCATTCCGCTACACACCCCTTATCGAATATTGAGTTTCGACAGCGTGCGAGTTTCTACTACAAACATAACAACTTAAAAGACAGGAATATTAGTTAGACAATTGCTACAATTCTGTCATAACTTAATTTTAAAACAGATTCTGTACTAATGCACAAAAAAATTCCTACATTGTTCTACAACAACATAGGAGGTTTTGTGTCGAATTATGTAATTTATTGTTTAATAATCTCTACCTTTTCCGGAATCAGAAATTTCTACTAATGCTTCAGGGTATGGTTCGAAATATGTTTGTCTTAATAAATACTTTTCATCAAATCGAATAGCCCATGATTTTAAAATTGTAAGTAAACTACTAAGTGGTATTTTCTTTTCTGCATACTTTTGTAACAGTTCTATAAAATGATCTTTTTCTTGTTTTTTTAACTTTGTTTTAAAATATCCAAAAATGTGCTCGCATACATTTACATTCGATGTATAACGGGGCGCACGCATAAATAATTCATATAAAGTCTTCTCATAGTTTTCAAATACCACTTCAATCTTTTCATTTTTTTGATTTGCAATTATACGCCCTAATTCCTTTTGTTTCACCTGATTATATGCCATAAATAAATATTTATTGTCCGACTGAAACGATACAAGGTCTTTTATATTTTTACTATGTTTAATCATTTTGTAATATGCGATTGTAAATAGCCTTGTAAAGAAATGCTCTCTAATAATAAAATTCGACAATCTGCCTTCCTCTTCAATAGGAAGATGCGAAAATTTTTTTACTACTGCTCCGCCAAATAAGCCCGATCCTTTTCCCTTTGCTGGCGCTTTTTCAAAACCAGAATAAATTTTCACATCACGCGTACCACAACTTGGTGAACGATTCTTTAAAATAAAACCATCCACATCCGGTATCGTTTGTAAAAAGTCATTTGAAAACTGCTCCATTTTTTCAGTTACATCTTCTCGTGTCGACGGTTGCACAAGTCTATTCTCACCATTTTCTTCTACAATTCGTATCGTTTCACGAGGAGTCCCCAATCCAATCTCGACTTCTGGACAAACAGGTATAAATGTAACAAATGGCTGCAAATTTCGTATTGTTACATCTGGAATCATCTCTCCATTATAACGACAAGCATCAAATTCTAAACATTTACTTACGACGATTGTTGGTTTTGCAAATTGTCGCATCTTATTACCTCCTTAGTGCTAGCCCGTATAATATAAATTGTACTAAGATTAACATTTTAAGCAAAGTTTGATTCATTTATTTTTATGAGAAATATATATCCAATGATATATTAACAATCATTCAACTCTATTTTCTATAAATGTGCGCCTTATTAATGAGGGTTTAGATATTGTGAAATGAATAATACACACTTGCTTCGGAGAAATTAATGATTAAGAAAGGAGGGATTGTTATGAAAAAGAAATTATCATCTATTTTAAGTGTTTTAGCACTATCTATTATGTTTTTAGGTACATCTGCGCAAGCTGAATACGATGGAAATAATATGAATAGAGTTAATAACACTGATATTTCAACTCGAGTAAATGACAATAACTTAGACAGAGTTAATAATGATGTAAGAACTCGAAATGTTAATACAACAAATGATTTAAATGATAATCGTGATAGAAATAATAATTGGGCTTGGCTTGGTTTATTAGGACTAGCAGGATTATTAGGTCTTAGAAAAAGAGACAAAGAAACACGCTGATTTAGAATGTTTTTAGTAAACAAGTACTTATTTATCAAAAATATATAATGAAAATAAATCGCCTTTTTAAAGGCGATTTATTTTTACTTAAAAGTAATGTATGTAATTCACATTTCAACGCTTACATTCGTGGAGTTAATCCATACAATATAAATTGAATCGTATTTTCAATTTCCGCTTCATCATTCCATTTTTCTTCAGGCAATAATAAAAATCGTGTTAATAATAAACCTAATACAGCTGATAAAGTAAGACGTAGTACGGAAGATGGTGGTATCTCAATAATTTCCCCTACTTCTTGAAATTTCACAATCAATTTTTTGAAATGTGAAAACAGTTCTGTTTCTACTAATTGCTGTATTTCATTTTTCAGTTCTGGTTGGAATGGCACCTCTTGAATTAATATTTTTATCATAGGAAAGTGTTTTTGAGCAAATTTAAACCTATTATGAATTACAACCCTTAAAAGTCTTTCATATGATTCATACTCCGATTTAAATATTTCTTTTGCAAAGGTTTGTACGAAAAATGGTGCAGCGAACTTAGTTAAAGTTGGCATTACGACCGCTAGTAATAAATCTTTTTTCGTCTTATAGTAGCGGAAGATTGTTCCTTCCGCTACACCAGCCCGTTTTGCAATTTCACTTGTTGAAGTTGAAGCGTATCCTTTTTCTCCAAACATATCAACAGCCGCCTCTAATATTCGCATTTGACGTTCATTTTTTTTATCCGTATTAGTTGCAGCTATTAATTCCTCCAGCCAATCCTTCTGCATTTATAAAGCTCCTTTTTGTCATTATTATATTTTGCGATGTTTCTTTAAAGCAAATACATTTCCTACTGCAAATAATATTGAAAAAAGTAATAATACAGTAAGATCTAATGCAATCTCTGTAAACCCTTGATTCCGAATCATCACTTGTCTCATTGCGTCAGCGCCGTATGTGAGTGGAAATACTTTCCCTAACATTTGTAGCCACTTGTTCATAGATTCCATTGGAAACAATCCAGAAAAGAAGATTTGTGGCACAATAACAAGCGGTATAAATTGAATCATTTGAAACTCATTATTTGCGTATGCCGATAAAAACGTACCTAATGTTAGTGCAGTTAAAGAGAGCATACATGTAATAAGTAGCGTTAGCCATATGGAGCCAGCTACGTATAAATCTAAAATATAAACGGAAAAACTTACGATAATTATGGATTGTATAAAGGCAAAGATTCCAAAACCAATAAT
Organism: Bacillus sp. TE8-1; assembly: GCF_008368855.1. Classification (NCBI taxonomy): domain Bacteria; kingdom Bacillati; phylum Bacillota; class Bacilli; order Caryophanales; family Bacillaceae; genus Bacillus; species Bacillus sp. TE8-1. The sequence goes on from NZ_QPET01000034.1 coordinate 93,855, forward strand.
ATAACCTGCGACTATTTCCCATCTTCTTATTGGGGTGGATAATAACCTTTCTAGCGTACCACTTAAACGTTCTCTTACGAAGGATACACCTGATAATATAAATACAAAGAAAAATGTAAAGAAACCAATTAATACAGGACCAAGCCCATCAAACATCGTAAAGTCTTTAGAGCCATGTAAAAAATTTACTTCAGGTTTCATAATCGATACATCATTCTTCTCTGTGCTTTTTTGCAATACTTGAAGTACAGCACGATTTTTTGACGAATCACTACCTTCCAACAGAAGTTTCATTTTTCCATTCTCTATTCGAAGTATTGCATCTACCTTTTGTTTTTTTAACTCAGAAATCGCGTTTTCTTTACTGTATTCATAAATTGACGCTTCTTGATTTTTCATCACTTTTACTATTTGAGCGGGCATATCAACAACAGCAATTTGCGGTATATAGTCTTTTTGTGTAAACACTAGCGATAATAGCCAAAGTAATAACATTGGTGCCCCAAACATCATCGCTAACGAACGCTTATCTCGAAAAAATTGGCGAATAATACGAATGATTACACCAGTAACTCTCATGATGACACCACCTCTTCCAACAAAAAGACATCTTCAATCCGTCCAGATGACACGCGTTTTTTCAATTCTTCAGTTGTTCCAACCGCAACTAGTTTCCCTTCTCTAATTAATCCTAGACGCTCACAAAATTCAGCTTCATCCATAATGTGCGTCGTTACAATAATCGTTGTGCCTTTCTTTTTAAGATCATAAAATTTTTCCCAAATCGTTTTCCTAAGAAGCGGATCTATCCCCACTGTAGGCTCATCTAAAATTAATATTTCTGGTTCATGGAGGAGTGCTATTGCTAATGATAAGCGTTTTTTCATTCCACCTGAAAATTGTTGTACTTGCTTTTTCATATACTGTGACAATTGTACAAGTTCAAAAACCTCTGCAATTCTTGTCTTTTTACTTTTTCCCTTTAATCCATACATCGTTGCTATAAAATCTGCATTTTCATATGCTGACAATTCTTCATATAATGCATCCGCCTGGGCCATATAACCAATTCGTTTCATTTCATTTAAGTTAGGCATATTAGTATTATTAACAAGCACTTCACCTTTCGTTGCCTCATTAATACCTGCAATCATTTTAATGAGCGTTGTTTTCCCCGATCCAGAAGGTCCAACAAAACCAAAAATCTCTGCTTTTTCAACTTGCAATGAAAGATTGTGTAACACTTCTTTTTTTCCAAAACTTTTTGATACAGTCCGTAAAATAATTGAAGGTTGTTGCACGTTTCATCCTCCTTTTCCAATAAAAATGAGTGAGTACTCACTTTTATTTTACTCTTGCTTAATTATATGTCAAACTTCGTTGATTAGTATGTATGTTCAATCACCGATATTAAACAATGAAACAGAGTCGACATTAGCATTTCATTTCCTAAAGTCGACTCTGTTTCATTTAAACTATAAATTTCACTTTACGTTTTTAAATTCATATACTTCCGAATTCTAGCAACGTCTAAAGAATATTCGATAACTAATTGCTGTAACGGTAAAATAACTGTGTCAGGATATAAATGTGCATATTGTAATGTTTCTGCATATTTTTCTAACCTTTTTTCTAAATACTTTATTATTTGATCAGGATGACTTACTAATAAACATTTACAATAATAATGGATTTGTTCCTCAATCGCCGTGTATTCTTCAATTTCATATTCTTTATGCATGTGTACACCCCTTTAAGTTTTTTATATGAATTACTTATCACAATTTTCACTCGACAAATTTTAAGTTTTTTGATTATTTACACTATAACAAACACTGAGGGTCAAATTTTGTTACTTTATGTAACGTAGAAAATTTTTAACAAAATTGTAATGTTTACTCCTGCAAAATACAGAAAGCCCCTTTACTCATTTTTGTATAAAAAAAATCGTACAGCTTAATTTAGCTGCACGACTACAATTTCTGGCCTATTCAAAATCCTTTGCGGAATGATACTATTTCCTAATCCTCTACTCACTACCATTGATGTATTTTGTTCTACATATAAACCCGCTGTATATTTAGGTAAAACACCTTGATTTGGCGCAACTAATCCTCCGATAAATGGCAATCTAACTTGCCCTCCATGAGCATGTCCCGATAAAACCAAATCCAACCTCTCATTCGTATATTCCTTTATAAATTCAGGCCTGTGGGATAATAATACATTATATCTATCTGACTGCATTTCAATTTTTGCTTTTTTAATTTCATCTATTATAATATTTCCTTCATCACGGTTTCCAGTACCAAACTCTGGATCATCAATACCTAGCAAGTTTATCTCTTGCTCACCCTTTCGAATGCCTACATGTTCATTCCTTAAAACATTGACACCATATTTCTTCAACTCTTTTTCTAAACTGTTATACTTTCCAGACCATTGTTCATGGTTTCCTGTCACAAAATATACAGGATACTTCTTTACCATTTCTCGTATTAATTGCATACTAACTTCTGTATCGTATGATTTACTGTCAATTAAATCACCCGTAATTGCAATAATATCTGGGTCTATACTTTTCATTTTTTGAATTAACACATCTTGATTATCACCAAATTTTTTATTGTGTAAGTCTGAAATTTGTAGAATTTTATACCCTTTAAAAGAGGATGGTATTTTACTAGAGGTTATTTTAATCTCAGTTATACTTATTAAATTATTCTGTAAATATAAAAAGATTGTAAAACCTGCTAATATACAAATAATCATTACAATTCTATTAATCTTCTTTTTCATATTTTCTCCTTTACATTCTCATCAAACACTTCTATATGCTAACTGAATTATATTATACTTTCTTGAAATTTATTTAAATTAATAAAATAATACAGTACATGAAATTTCATATGAGATATGTCATATATATTCGTTATATTTTTACTTTTACCTTTTTAATAATAAGAATACAAAAACGACTCTTATCACACGAAAAGAGTCGTTTTCTAACTTTATACTTTTAATACTTTCATGTTAAAAATGCGAAAACTAAAATACTATTACCTAAGAGCCTTAACTATAACTTTAGTTGCCTCTGCAATGAGTTGATTATCATAAGTTGCCTCTTTCTCATCTTTACTAGATAAAATTGCGATGATAATTGGTGCTCTATTTGGAGGCCAAACGATAGCAATATCATTTCTTGTCCCGTAACTGCCAGCACCTGATTTATCTCCAACTACCCAGTCAGTTGGTACGCCTGCACGAATAAGTTTGTCTCCTGTAGCATTTCCTTTCATCCACTCTGTAAGAATTTTACGCTTTTCAGCTGGAAGTGCATTTCCGACCGTAAAAGCTTTAAGATTCGTAGCAATAGCTTTCGCTGTACTAGTGTCACGAATGTCTCCTGGAATAGCTTCGTTTAATTCTGTTTCAAAGCGATCAGACATAGTAATCCGATCCCCCATATGCCTAAGCGCTTTTTCATATCCTTTAGGTCCTCCTATTTTATTAAATAAAATGTTCCCTGCAGTATTATCACTTGAACGAACAGCTGCCTCAGCAATTTCTCCTAGTTTCATTCCAGTATCTACATGTTTCTCTGTAACAGGTGAATAATCCACTAAGTCTTCTTTCGTATAGGTGATTACTTCATTTAATGAATCAATTGAGTTTTGCTGTAGTAATACCCCCGCGGCTAAAGCCTTGTAAGTTGATGCGAAGGCAAATCTTTCGTTAGGTCGATAAGAGATTGTTTGATTTGTACCAGTATCAATCGCATATACACCTAATCGAGCATCAAATTTTTTCTCCAGTTGAGAGAACTCTTTATGCGTTGCCTGATTTTTATGTTTCACTTGACCAGTCTTTTCTTTCGCTTCAACTTGCAGTGACTCTCCTGTAAAAGCTTCTAGGCTTGTAATACTTAAACCTAATATACCAACGCATATTCCTATTTTTAGCATCCTCTTATTTTTCAAAATCATCATTCCTTCCAAATTTTTAGCACCTTTTTATACGTACACATAATAGACAATCACCGAACCAAATTTGTTCCATAAACTGAAAAAAATTTATAGCTAGTATGAGAGTTATTAACAAAATAAGAGATAGTAGCTATGAGCGCCACTATCTCTTATTTCATATTTCATTTTTTTACTTATAAATGGCTTTATATAAACAGGTTCTCTTCCCTGAGAAAAGTATTCTAATTTTGCTTAGAACTACCTGTACTAGTAGATTCAGCATGTATACGTTGCTGTTTCAAATCAAAGTATACATCTAAAACTTCCTTTCCAATTATAGAATTAATTCCATTTTTATCATCATGAAGCCATGGAACTACTACGGAAAATGCTAGTTCCGGATTATCATATGGAGCATATCCAACTAACGTTAAGTTGTAACATTCCATACGTTCTCCTTTTGCATTTCTGCCAATCGGGTCATCTCCACCATATACAGTTTGGGCTGTTCCTGTCTTTCCTGCTGGTTTATATGGCGCGTTTTTGAAATATTTCACGCCAGTTCCATCACCTTCTTGGAATACCCATCTAAACCCTTCTTTTATCCGATCAATATGTTCTTTCTTCATATCAATTCGATTTAATACGACAGGATCTATGGAACGTATAACTTTGCCAACCTCTTCTTTTATTGATTGTTCTCGTATTTCTTGTACAATTTGAGGTTGCATTCTATAACCACCATTCGCAATCGTTGAAATATATTGCGCTAATTGCAACGGCGTATACGTATCATACTGACCGATAGAAAAATCTAGTAAAAACCCAGGTTGACTATCTACTTTTCTCGTTTGTCCAATTATTTCATTCGGTAAATCAATACCTGTTGGGACACCTAAACCAAATTGCTTGAAATAATAGCGCATCGTATCAAATGCTCCTTGTTTAATATCCAATGAGCCATTTGGTACGTAATTGACTCCCGCAATTTTTAATGCTGTCTGGAACATGTATACATTCGAAGATACTTGTAAAGCCCGTAAATCATTAATATTACCAAATCCGGATACATTCCACGATTTCTTAGCTTGTGTACCTTTAAATTTCATCGGCGCGTCATAAAATTGATCTCCTGGATGTATTGCCCCTGTCTCATATCCAGTTAATAAAGTAGCACCTTTTACAGCTGACCCTAGCTCATACGAAGTTGTCATGTTTCCTAATGCCAAATCCTCAACCTCTATTTTCCCTTCTTTTTCTACAATCTTTTTGCCTGCCATTGATAAAATTTGTCCGTTATTTGGATTCGTCATGACAACAAAAGCTCGATCGAGCAGTGGCTCTGAACTCTTAAAAGCTCTCAAGTTTTTCTCTATACTTTCTTCCACTTTCTTTTGTAATTCCATATCAATCGTTAATGTTAAACTATTACCACTTTTTCCTTTAGAGATTATTTCTGCGCTAACAATGTTTCCTGATTTATCAGTAATATTTTTCACTTCTTCTTTTGTGCCGTGTAATACATCTTCATATCGTTGTTCAATATAACTTTTTCCAACACGATCATTACGGTTATATCCACGTACTAAATAAGAATCTAAATTTTCTTTCGGTAATCCTTCTTCACTACTCGTAATATTTCCTAATACAGAACGAAATAAATTACCGTTTACATAATTACGTTCCCAATCAACAGTTGCATCTACTCCTGGAAAATTCGCAAGATTTTCGCTTATCCGTGCATACTCTTCATCTGTTACATCTTTTTTAATGATTTGTGGTGTTAGTTGATAACCTGAACTCATTTTACTTTTAATAGCTAACACCTTTAAATCTTCTGCTGTTAATTCTGCTAATTCTACCTCTGTAACACGACCTCTTCTTAAGTCTTCTATTTTTTTATCTAACTCTTTTCCCTCTATACCCTTTTCTTTAAACTTTTCTATATCTTTCTTAGTAATCTTTGTCTCCGCACGTTTCGAATTCAACTGCATCCAAAAATCTTTTTTATCGATATCTGTTAATTTATTTATATCTTGTTCGGGCATTTCAAGTACTTTCGCCAAGTCTTTTGCTGTTTTTAAAATATCTTCACTCGTAATTCCCTTCACCCTTGTATACGTAATTGTGCGAAGAGATTTATTATTAACAACTGTTTTCCCTTCTCGATCTAAAATTTGTCCACGTGGAACTGGAATACTAGTTATTGCATTTTGACTATTTTCCACTTGGTTCTTATAAGCCTCTCCCTCAACGATTTGTACTTTTCCTAGCTGCATAATAATAGCTGAGAATAGTACAAATATGCAAAGGAACATTATATTTAATCGAATAGATATATATGTCTTCTGCTTCTTGCTTTTTTGTTCTTTCATAAATCCTCCATTTAATCCTTTCAGGAATTGCTATAAATACTAAAAGCATTCCTTCTATATTAGATTCGATAATCGGTTATAAATATCGCCTCAATTTTTTACTTAATCCTTGTAAGCATCCATTCCTTTTCGTTTAGCTACGGAATTAATAACTCTCCCTTCCTGTTTTCTCTCTATTTTTTTGCTGCTTGCATTAGAAGCGCTAAACTGTATAATGACTCTTATTAAACTTACATATAAACTTGCTAGTAAATTTTCATGCTAATTATTCCTTTCTTCATGCTGTAATACTTAATAGACAACCTAAACAATACAGTTGTTCCACATTTACAAAAAAAATAATTAAATATAAGATGAAGTAGGCTACATAAGGGAGGGTTATATGTTACATACAAAAAGATGGAGATTATTTGCGGTTCTTTCTATTGTAGGTTTGATTTTACTAATTTTATTAAAAATCAACTTCATTTCAATTACTATCGCAACTTCTTCAGCTGAAAGAGGAAAGATTTTTGATCAAAATGGTGCAATACTAGCTACAAATAAGAAAGTTAAGTCTCTATATTGCACTTCTAATGATGAAAAGCTATCGAAACAAGATACATCAAGCACATTAGCTTTTTTCAATCAATTTTCAAGCGAGTTTCAACATGATATTTCTACAGAGAACATAAAATCTCAATTACAACAATCTTGTAAAAAGCAGACTATGAATGGTATACCGTTATACTCTGATATAACTGAGAATGAACTTGCATTTATAAACAAAAACAAACCCAATAATGTAATAATTAAAGATGAATGGATTCGATATTATCCTAAACACGAAATTGGTTCACAGGTAATTGGGTATGTAGAAAATGCCCTTAATTCAAAGCATATGGCTGTTGGAAAAAGCGGGATTGAGCTGCAATATGAAAATGATTTAAAAGGAAAACCAGGTAAAACTCTTATTTTTAAATTGAAAAATAAAAAGTTCTTATGGAACATTCAAAAAGTACAAAAAGGAAAAGATGTACGGCTAGCTTTAGACTCTGATTTGCAGCAAAAGGCAGAAGAAGCATTAAGATCGCAAATTAAGAAAACACCTGATGCTAAAGCTGGTTATGCTGTAGTGAGCGATGCAAAAACTGGCGCAATTTTAACTATGGTCAACTCGGCAGTTTTTGATCCAAATATATTAAATACACATGTATCTTCTCGAAAAGAAAATATTAAATCTCTTTCGCAAAATAAAGCGATTCAAAAATTAAAGTATGGTGAATCTTATGTAAATATGGCTTCTACTATAAAACCACTTACTATTTTAATTGGATTAAACGAAAAACTTTTTCAACCCGAAGATACTTATTTAGATAAAGGTACTTTTCAGTATGATAATCAAAATAACATTACGAATGCACCTGGAACACCAACAGGTGAGATTACACCGAGGCAGGCTATCATTAATTCATCTAACACATTTATGACAGCAAAAGTAGCTCTGCCCTTATTCAACCAAAATAATGGAAATATAGAAAAAGTGGCACATATATGGACAGATTATTTAATGCAATTCGGCCTACGTTCTAAAACCGGGATTGATTTGCCCTTTGAAGAAGACGGACAATATGAATTCCATCCATCTAATAAATTTGAAAATGGGATTTCTGCTTTATTAAATGCCTCTTGGGGAGGAAATGAAGTGCATACTCCTCTTCAACTCGCTCAATATGCAGCAACATTGGCAAGTAAAGGTGATAAATATAAACCTCAAATCGTAAGTGCGATTATTGGTCAAGATGGTAAGGAAACAAAAAAGTTTAAACCCATTTTAGAAAGTTCAAATCGTTACCCGATGAACTTTTGGAGTGTCGTGCAAGGTGGAATGAGTCAAAATATAGAGGAAATTAAAAAGTTGCCCTTTGACGTCGCAGGTAAAACAGGTATTACAGGTTTTCCAAATGAGCAAGAAAGAATGATAAATCATTCTCTTTTCATTGCATATGCTCCTACTGAAGATCCACAAATTGCTATTTCTGTCGTTATTCCTGGTAGTAATTCCGAAAAAAACATTGCCGCTCTCGTTACATCAGAAATTTTAGAGTACTGGAATACTCTTCAAAAAGAGAATAAAAACAAAGAGGAAGGTTCATTAAAGTGAACCTTCCTCTTTTACCATATAGAATCTATATTTATTATTTTCCATATACCTTCATTATTCTTTTCGAACATAAATGAATATTTAATATCAGTTAAAACGTACTCTTTCTGTACATATCCAGTATTACCGTTAATTGTCGATATTTTTATATATCCATCATTCTGCACTTTTTCTGGAATCCAAGCTTTTACCATTTCATTAGATACTTCATATAAAACTTGTGATTCTCGCTTTGGTTCTGCTAAAATTTTTGTTTTATTTCCAGTAACAGTTGCATATATAAAATGTGCTTGCTTTCGTTGGTTACTTTCCGTCAATCCACTTGGTACTTTATATATTTGCTTTGTATCATTTGCAAACCCTCCCCCCATTGTAAGGGCGACTTGCAACTCATGAAAAATATCTTCATCAAACTTCAGTTCATCCTTCTTATAACTCTTCCCTTTAAATAGAACTTCATCATTTAACGCTTTGTACAGGTCATTTTCATTTTTTGAGTTCGTACTTTGATATAGTTCATTCATAAATTGTTTTAATGATGGATCTTGAGCAGACTCATCTTTTGTTTTAGGCTTAATTTGTGTACTACTTTGTACTGGTGATTTATTATCATCAAGCCAAGGTTGTTGAACAATGAAAAATAACATTGTACAAACTAAAACAACTACAATAGGTAATGCTTTTTTACGAAATGGTCTTTTATGTTTTACAAAATCCACTTCATTATTTTCGTATATAGACTGCTTTATTTTAGAAATAAATTCTTCTTCATCTTTACGATTCTCCATTGGGCCTTTTTTTATTTTTCTATACCAGTCAGGATTTTGTTTATTGTTCATCACTACTACCCTCCCCTATTAATTTTGAAACCTTACTTCTCGCTCTACTTAATCTCGATTTTACAGTTCCAATGGATACTCCTAACGTTTCAGCCATTTCTTCATAAGATAATTCATATTTTGCATCCAATATGATTATTTCACGGTGCTTTTTAGGTAGCTTTAATACAACTTTCCACACATCATTCATTTCTTCTTGCTTAAAAAATTCTTGTTCTGCCGACTGGGATTGCTTATCGTCACTAAAAAAACCTATTAAAGATATTCTTTTAAAATAAGATGATTTCAAATAGTTTATTGCCGTATTTCTTGTGATTTTTAATATCCACGTTTTAATAGATGACTCCTTTCGAAATGAATTCCAATTTTTAAATACCTTTATAAATACATCTTGCGTAATATCATCTGATAAGTGTGGATCTTTCGTAATAATAAATGAATAATTCCATACATCTTGCCAATAGTCTTTTATAACATCGTCCAGCTCATCATGATTATACTTTTCAATAAACGTCTGTTCCATTTCCACACCTCAAACTTATTTGAATAAACGTAAAACTACCCTCACTTTTATTATGGTTTCAATATATAGACAAGATACAAGTTTCATTTGTTCCATTGTTTATCTTTTTTCAAGCAGAATAATACTACTAAAAAACAAGTAAAGCATACAATGATAAAATTCTACTCATGAAAATCTGTTTTTTGAATTTAACGTAACACTCCACTTGTCCATTTCAACTTGCTATACTCTTCTATTTACCATTAGCAATGCCAACTTTTCAGAAATGAAAATTAAGATAAGGTATTAACTTTCTAGAGTCGCAGCAAAAAAAGCATTCTCGATTAGAAAGAATGCTTTTTTGAAATTTCATTGTTCTATATTCCCCCAATTTATATCTTTGAGTTAAGCAAACATGTAATAAATGTAGTCAAAAAATTCACCTTATAATTAAGTATTAATTCTGAAATACATGTTTTACTTTTTCACCTGGGACGTTACTTCCTCCTCTTCCTTTTACATCTTCAATCATCATTGTAACAATCATGTCTGGCGCATTTGCATCGAAAGCTGCGAACCATCCCAGTTCTTTTCCGTCTGCTTCTTTAGACTCTTTCAGTTCTGCTGTACCAGTTTTACCAGCAAGCGTAACACCATCAACCTTTGCAATTCTCCCTGCGCCATCAGGGTCATTAATGACTTTGATTAATGCACTCTTTAATATGTCTTGATTCTTTTTAGAAACCACATTTTCTTTCCAATTCCCCGCTACTTTTGCTTCTTTTAAAAGATGTGGCGATGGAATATTCCCTTCATTCACAATCGGTGCATATGTTAATGCTAAATGAAGTGGTGTCATTAATACTTGTCCTTGTCCATAGCCTGTGTCTGCTAGTTGGATATCGTTTCTTATCCCATCTCTTGCAATGATTGAAATAGGAAATTCGTATTCGATTGGTAATTTTTCATGAAAACCGTATTTCTTCAGTTCATTTACATACTGATCTTTTCCTATTTTCAAAGCTTGTTGAGCAAAATAAATATTATCAGAGTACTTCATTGCCTTATCAAAATCAATTGGACTTGCATCCTTCACACGCGTTACATAGTAATTTCCCCAAGATGAATCTTTTGTCCACTTCAATCCTTGAATTTTAAATTCTTCCTTCGGATTTATTGTGTTTGTTTCCAAACCAATTGCACCTGTGATCGTTTTAAATACGGAACCTGGTACAATTGCTTGTGTAAAGCGATTCGTCATTGGTAGTTTCGAGTCGTTACTCCATGCTTCTCGTTGGGCTTTCGATGCTCCTCTAACTATTATATTTGGATTATAAGCAGGGCTACTTACAAGTGCGATTGTTTCACCTGTTTTAGGATTAATCGCTGCACTAGACCCTGCTTCAGTTTTCATCTCATTAAAGATTTTTTCTTGAATTGCAGCATCAATTGTTAACGTAACATTTTCTCCTTCTTTTGCTTCTTTTTTTGCTACGTTTTTAATCTCTTTCCCATTCTCATCTTCTATAAATACGCGTCCACCCTTTTCACCACGCAATTTATTTTCTAACACTTTCTCTAAACCGGTCTTACCTACTAAATCATCTGCTTGATAACCTTGTTTTTGAAGTGATTTTAACTCCTCCGCATTCACCTTTCCTATATATCCAGTTAAGTGTGCCGCTGCTTCACCTAATGGATACGTACGAATATTTACTGGGCGAGATGAAACTCCTTCTAATTCAATATAATCATTCTGTCTGGTTCCCTCTTTTAAAATACCAATTGGTACAAAGGAGTCTCGTTTTATCCATTTTGCTGTGAGTTTTTGTTCGACCTCTTCTGTAGACATATCAAGTAATTGTGCTACTATTTCTTTCGTTTGCGCTGCTGTTTCGCCTAGTTTCTCTGGAATAATTCCAACCTCAGTTGCTTTACCATTCGTTGCAAGCCCTTTTCCATTTCGATCATATATTTCTCCGCGTTTTCCTTGCTCTATTTGCATACGTACTTTGTAATCTTTTTTCATACCTGGGAAGATGAAGTCTGGCGTCCAATCTATTTTCCAAGACTCTTTATCTTTCACAAGTTTTGCTTCATGGATGAATGAAACTGGTCCTACATCCGTATCCATCTTAACTTCAAAAAGAAAAAGCTCTTTATCTTTCGTATTCTCTCCTTTCATTTTAACTTTTAAATTATTAGCTCCAATCCCCTCATAGATTTTTTGATATTTTTCTGTGAATTCTTTTTTAGAAATCGATTTTTTGGCATGATCTGATAAATGATCATACATATTTGCAAATTTTTTATCATTCCATAAATTAATATATTCTTCAAATGCTTGTTTTGGCGGTTCGTTTTTATTACATCCTACCAACATAACTGCGAAACAAATGAAAAACAGCATCCATAATTTTTTCAATTCAATCTTCTCCCTTAATTAAAAATCATTATTCCTTTCTTAATTTATTACATAAAAAATGTTTCAACGCTTAATAGACATTGTAAGTAATGACATTGTTCCATATTTACAAAAAAATTAATATCTATGTTCATTTTAATACAAAAAAGCAGGCATAAATATATGCCTGCCTTCCGTTCCCAAAATCAATTACACCTAAAACAACTTGTGGTTAACCAAATCCAGATACTCTTCTACACCCTATTTTTTACTTTTCTAAAATAATTCCCGCTATTTCATTAGCATATTTTTTAGAGTCAAATCCATCATAGTTACTTAGTACTACAACAGTCAAATATTCTTTTGGAAACCGCATGAAGTATGAACGATAACCTGCCCAGCTACCTGAATGTTCCAAGTATCGA
>NZ_QPET01000035.1:0-8033 GCF_008368855.1 Bacillus sp. TE8-1
TTTCCTCTTGTTGACCCGTTGTTTGAATTCTTCCAAATGGTAATTCCTACGTATCAAACCCAAGCCACATTTTATTAAATTTTAAATTTGTATTCAGAATTTTTCCGCCAATTATTTATTCCATTAAAGAATATAACATTTTACATACAGTAATTATTTAAATATGTAATATTTCATATTACATTACATGTATTTATAGATAATATAATTCAAGAAGTAACATTATTAAATTACTTTCTTCTTCCCATCCTTTCATATGAATTATTTAATTTTTTTATTTTTTATTTACATATTCGTTATACGAATCCAATATCTCTAGTAAGATCTCGTTAGATATTTGGAGAAAATAGTTATAATTCATCAAATAAAATATACCTAATCGCATATCTATATAGTGAGATACTACCTCATGTTTGTATACAAACAATTCACGATTTGCATACTGTATTAAGAGCCCTCCTATGACATAGAAATCTTAGTCACTTACTCTAAAAAATCCACACCCACCAATACCTCTGTAGATGTGGATTTTTAACTTTATTTAGAAATGTAAAATATTTAAAAATTCTATCTATGTAATTTATAAACTTACAAATTATAACGTAACTAATCCTATTCAACACATACATATGGCACTAGCAGTTTTTAATTTTTTATCATCTAAAAAAAGAATTATGTACTTTTATACCGATACATTCTAAATAATGGCACTTACAATTATTTAAGGATGTGAAATACTAGTGGGTATAACTCCAAATACTTTTTAGTAATTTCATGAATCGGGAAATTGAATCAGTTGTAGATTCATTTTTAAATAAGGGATATTTTATAATGTAGGATTATGTATTAATGAAGAAATAATTCTGTTTACAAGATCATCTGTTATCCACTCTGTTTGCATATCGTCGGAATCACTTTGATTCATCGAATCAATAAACTTTTTAAATTTCGGAAATAAGACTATGGAGGTAATCCAATAAATAGCATGGTTTGTCGAAAAGAAATGAAAAACTCCTTGTTCTTTCCCTTCCAATAAGATTTCTTTTAATTGTCCAAAATTCCCAATAATATATGGTTTTATTTTTTCTAATTGTGAACTTTCTCTGATAATTGCCTCATATGCAAGCGTTCCAATTTCAGGATGTTGTTTTATATGTGCAATAAAGAAAGTTAAATATTGTCTTAGAGCAGTTTTAGGATTATACTGCGTTTCTTCAAGAAAATTTGGTAGTTTTTTTGCAAAACCATATTTTTTAAATACCTCTAAGTAAAGGTTCTCTTTTCCGTTAAAATAATACGAAGCCATAGCAACATTCACCTTTGCTTCTTTTGCAATTTCTTGGATACTTGTACCATCATATCCACTCTCTCCAAATTTTTTCTTAGCCGCTTCTAAAATATTTTCAATTGTTTGTTCGCGAGATTTCCCCATTCTCTACACCTCATATTAAAATTAATGAATTTCAAAAAAATATTATGTGCTTTATATTACAACTTTTCCATAAGATTTAATTATATATTTCGAATAATAATTTAACAAATAATTGAATATTAAGCACTCCTTATAAAACCCTTTTCTCCCCACTAATAAAAAAAGGCTGGAGACTATCTATTTCAATAGTTAATCTCTAGCCTTTTACTGGAATAATTAAAAGTTAAAGGATATTGGATTTTTTAATCTCAATTATTTATTTTACCACTTGTACAGATGCTGGTTTCCACCCTTGATTCTCTACCCAATCAATATTAACCTTATATTTTTTATTACTTTGCTTATCTCGTATATTACCGTAGGCTTTATTATTACCATTATTTCCAATAAAATCGAAAATCAATTGGCTCTCCGGAACATCAACAGCATAAGAGATTGCTTTTTTCATCTCACTCCAATCTACTGTTCCTTCTTTAAATTTCATTTCAGGTTTTGCTCCTTGCTCTGTACCAATTGGCTTCCATGAAGGATTAGTTTGAGGATCCTTTTCTTGAGATACCGTTTTTTCTTCCTCTTTATTTTCATTTCCGTTCGTTTTTACCGTTTTTTCTACTTTTTGTTTCCCTTCTAACTGTGCTGCTTCTTTATCTTCGCTTTTCTTTTCTTCTATCTTTGCTATTTCTTTATCTTCAGTTTTCTTCTCTTCTATCTTTGTTGCTTCTTTACCTTCAGTTTTCTTCTCTTCTATCTTTGCTGTTTCTTTATCTTCAGTTTTCTTCTCTTCTATCTTTGCTGTTTCTTTATCTTCAGTTTTCTTCTCTTCTATCTTTGCTGTTTCTTTATCTTCAGTTTTCTTCTCTTCTATCTTTGTTACTTTCTTTTCTTGAGCAATTGCTTTCGTTGATATATTAGAAGGGGTAAACAATTGGTATGTCACTATACCAACTGTCACTAATACCAAAGTAAATGCAATATTAAAAATTGCCTTTTGACGACGATTCTGTTGTTTTTCCTGAAATCTGCTTACTTGTCCCATTCTTCAAACCTCCGTGTTTACTTTCTCCTCTACTCTTTATGTATTATCCCTAAAATTCTTAATATTTTTATTAAACAATAGAAATAAACTACACTTTCCATACAGGATTTCATATCATAATAAAATTTGTGTTTTTTCAAGCATCTGACATATGTTATTCAAAATAGTTTAATACATTAAAAATTGATAAGCTTCTGCACTTAAGAAACCTTCAATTTTATTCAAAGGTGATTCCAATTACGTCCACATTAGATCTCCTGTAGAAAGCTTTTTAACAATTAAGCCTCTTCTTCCCTTATTTATAATTTTTAAATTAAATTTCCCTCTATAGTATAATAAAGATGTTTCGTTTTCTAATGGGGTATGTCGTAAAATCAAAAGAGATTTTATCTCTTTCACCTTCTTTTCAGAGTAAATTTCACCACTAGGAAATTCTATTATTCCTAATGTAATCTTTAATTCGCTCTCCTCAAAAGTCCACTCTTTATTAAGTTCTCTTATCCTTTGTATAAAGCTTCTTTTGGTTTGTCCTATATAGAGCAATGTTACATTCTTAGCATATACTCTAGAGATTGCAAATAGCCCCTTCTTAGAAGCTTCTTCCCTATTATAAAAGTCATTTATACTATACATGCCATACCACTTAATATGTACTGTTTCTATGAATCTCACCTCATTTTTAGACAATATTATAATTTCTGAATGTTCGAATTATTATGGGTACATATGCTTGATTACTTGAATTATAAATTGTGCTTTTCAATAATACATTTTATTATTACTAATTTCAATAATGAAGAAAAAATACAATATTATAGTTTAATTACAAAGCTGTATAAAAAACAAAGTGATGTCGTGCCACATATTTCCTTTTTTTATAATATCAAACTATCGCGAACAAAATTTAGAAAGTTATGGAATAAAAATAGAGATGTTTTTGCAACTCATTGATTTTTACCAAACACGTATAAAAACCAACAATATGAAAATAAACGACTGGCTAAATTTTTACTTTCAATAAAATAAAAAAGAACCTGCAAATTTGCAGATTCTCCTGATAATGATTTATATGAGTAAGACTCGGAAATATAATACAATGATTCAAAAATAAGTTCAAGTAAATTCAAAGAACCCGCTGGAGTTCGGGTTCTTTCAGAAGTGATGATGTTTTCTCGGATTTGCAAAGTGAGAAAATACAAGAATATAATACATCGAGATTTAGAGAATTTCAATACTTAAATTAGAGGTTATTTTAATATGATGTAACATCAGCATTTTGGAGGAATAGCAATGAATACCTTATACATTTCCAGTCTACATAACGCTTTATTATCAGTAGAAAGAAAAAGTAAATCCCTACTTTCACAAGAAATCCGCCTTTTTACTCTATTCATTTTTTGATACATTCCCATCCACGGTTTTAGGGTTCTCTTTTGTACTGTGTTAGCCGAAAAATTTTATAAATCATAATTCGTTTTTCCTCCACCTGTTTCACCCTTTCTACACCCTAGTTTTACAAAATAAGAGGTCATCAAAACTTATATTTATTACTTTCTGTTATCTCCTCTCTCTTGTTCTATGCATAGTCTATTTGAATTTTTATTAGCTACTAAAAAATTTACAGGACGATTAGAAAAAGCCAAGTGCATTGCACTCGGCTTTATGGTCGATTAAACATTTTTACTTCAGACGTATTAAACTGATGTAGATAGTCTTTAGTAGAAGTATAGCCTGAATTCATGAGTGTTTTCTTTTCTTCTTCTGTGATATCGAAATTAAATGACGGCGTAAAGAATGTATTGATAAATACAGTGCGGGCAGCATCTTCTTTGGTTGTTTTTCCACTCTCATGACCTTTGATCATGGTTTGAGACAAATTCCATGCAAAATGAATAAGAGAATGGCCAATATGATGTTCTGTTGAAGTTGCGATATGTTTTAACATGGCAACCTCGGCCTGAGATTCTAAACGGAAACCTAGTGTTTCTTTGTTGTAGACAATTTCATCTGTAGGATCAAAGAAAGATGCATTGTATTTCGTGTGTAAGCTTCTTAGTGTAGAATGATCCTCCATATTGCTTATCAGTTTATTAACCTCGTCAATCGTATCTGTGGTCGTGAAGTGTTCTTCCTTATTCACAAAACTTTTCCGATCAAATAAACGAATTGGGTAGTTATCGAGTACACCTCCGTCTACATAATAATCTTTATCCCATTCCACAGATTTAAAAAAGAATGGGATGGACATCGAAATCCGCACAGCAACTACTAACGGGACATCAGGTGTCGTTTCGCGAGAGAACGTACGAAGCTCGTGTGTAGAAACGTTCGTTCCTTGGAAAAACACGTCTTTTCCTGTTTTGTCATACAACTGCTGAAAAGTTGTGTCCTTACTCCCTGTCCACTTTTCAACAATCTTTCCTACCCACTCAGTGAAGAAATCCCCTTTATAGATACCAAAACCATCAAAAAATAAACGAATGTTATCTTGTACAATAGAAAAATCATCATCTTTAAACGCTTTGAAATTCATGTCTTTGTGGATTTTTACAAGATCTGCGAATGGAATAGAAAGACCTAAAAGTAATGCAGTAATCGCTCCTGCTGAAGTACCCCCAAATCGTTGTATTTCTGGTAAAATCCCTTCTTCATTTAGTGCACGGATGGCACCTATATAAGCGCTTCCCTTTACCCCGCCACCTTCAAATACTAAGTTACGAAATGGATATGCCATTATATACCTCCAATAGAGAAATTTTCGATCTGTTATAGTATCGGAATTATATTGAAATATATTCCAAATCTTATTAAAAAGGGTTCATGTCCTCCGATACGTATGGCCAAATTATCTTTATTTAATGGATGAATTGTTTGAAAGAGAAGGAATTTGCTTGGAATGGTAATTTAGTAGGATAGGAAACAGGAAGCGGAGCGCATCTTTGGATACACTGACTAATATCCCCTTTTGAAATTGTATATAACGTAACTTCTTTTCCAATGCATCCTCCTAGTAAAATCACGAGTAAGAAATCAAGGAACAACCTATATTTCATAAAGTCCTCACTCTCTTTAACATGCAATCCAGTAAAATATTTTTTTTCAAATACGTAGAAATATGGTTTAACCAGTAATCAATGATCAGGTCTTCTTAACTTAAGTAAACCTAAATCTATTTGTCTCCATACAGAAAGAGATAAATAGTTTTGTTCCTATTCATGAAATAGTACAATATATGCAAAATTACATATCTAATTAATTGCTTTTAATGTTATATTTTAATAGCGATGAATGCTATTATTTCATAAGTTGTCAACAAGCGTTATGTATGTATGAGAAAAAGGAAGGAGCCAAATAGGCCCCTTCTTTTTTCTACTAATTAACTAAATTACTCTCTGGTAAAAATTTAAATAGTAATGCTCATTTACAGGTGTCTCATTATGCATTAAACATGCTAACTTTGCTTGCTGTCGGAAAAATTAACAACGATAGCATTAAGTTATTAAGAGACAAAAATTCATCAACACGAAGACAGATTTGTCTTGGCTAGATAAATTTGGTGATAAATACAGGAAGTAACTCTTACGATTCAATGATTCTTTTTCCTGCCTTCTACCCTTGCCACTTCTGTTTCATGACTTGTAAATAGAGATCTTCAAACTCGTTAAAATGGACGCGAAAAACACCTAATGTATCGATATAAGCAGAAATCACATCTTTTTCATTAAAATGGATACCTTCCTGTGCTAAGTCATAGCTATCATTAAGGCTGTATAAATCAAAATATTCTTCTTCCCAATACAGGCCTCTATTTACTAGTAATCGAGTAGAGCAAGTAATAGCTTGTTTAATATTCCATTTCTGAGCTACTAACTTTTCATTTAAGACTGAAAGAAGGATGTTTACCGAGGGGTTTTCATCAACTATGCGGCTATATGACAGTAAAGCCGATTCTATATATATCAGCTTTGCTTTAGACATTAAAGATATCTCCATAATTTCATATGGCGGGTGATCATTTGCTTCAATCAACCTATCGCACCATGAAATAACCTCCTCTCTATTCCAAAGTCCGCAGCCTAGTCCTAATGCATACAAGTGGGCTAAAGTTTGATAAGATTTCAATATGTTTCACCTTCAATTTAACTGTATAGTGGTATTGCATTCATTTTGGAAATAATCACGCTTAGTAATAAATATAATAAGCTGCCCAAACGGACAGCTTATTTGCATTAAAAACGCTACACATGAACTTTTGCTTTTTTTCGACGCACAAGCCACCAAACTAAAGATAGCAGTACTAGGGGAAACGGAAATATCTGAATAAACAAAAATACTTCCCAAAAATCGTGCATCGTACTACCAGGGGAATCTGTTGCCATCCCGCCAATAAAAAAAGACAATGGAATGACAAGTATATTTATACCTAAGCTAATCATTAGGAATGATAGATTTTTCTTCCAGATTACTGGTAATGCAGCCACGATTAATAAAACCAATGCAGTACCCAGTATAAGAAACAGTGCTCCAAATAAAAATACAAAGTATAAAATAACATTGATTAAAGGTTCCACAATAGCCCTCCTAAGGATTCATTTTATAGAAACACTCATGTTATTTAGAAAGTCAGGATGCTATACCTCTTAGTTGTCTTTCAATTTCTTCATCGCTATAGTCTTCATTTATCTGCTTAGAATACTTAATCTACTTGCTTATATTCTGGACTGCGTTAGGACATATGTTTCTATTGTACAACCAGCTAGCAAGAAACCCACACTTATCCCTGCTAATACGGTACCTTTAAAGGCTCTGTTCATATTCATTTGCCCCTTTTATCTTTTCGTATTTTTTCTCCATCCATAGACAGTCCATTATGAACGTTTTCATTATAAGTATTGTCTGCTCCTTACTATCTGTTTCGGCCCTGATTCTTCTCGTTTACCGTTTCAGTATTACGCTTCAATTCGCATTATCATCACATAAAAAGGACATACCTATTCATATATATACCTTTATTATTTTATATTGAAATAAATAATGGTTCAAAGTTATTTTGTGAAAATTATACAAAAATTAATAATTCATCGATTACCCAACAATAGATAATATGGATAAAGAAAAAATACTAGAGAATATCACATTGTAGTAGTCTCTAGTATCTTTTCATAGCATTTTAGCGGCTATGCAATACGGAGGGATAAAAAAGGACCTCTTACGGAAAGATAAGAGGTCATCAAAAAGATAAAAATGTTGTATTTGAAACACGCGAGTTTCTAATTCACATTATAACACAATATATTCGTATATTCAATATATACATTAAAGATAAGGAATATTACATCATTGAAGATTACGGTGAACCAGGAGATAGTGTTGAAAATGAACCTACTTTGCGCAACATTTTCCCGAAAAAGTATGCGGATGTCGCACCTGCTAAGACATTTTGAATAATCTTTGCAGCTGCTACATCAACGGGTAATTTATTGTATTTCCAATCTAGAGAATCAATTGTCCAATCCCATACTTTTAAAACTAGTGAAATAGATCTTTTTAATTACATACTTAATT
>NZ_QPET01000036.1:0-122038 GCF_008368855.1 Bacillus sp. TE8-1
AGGTTATCCGTTATATTTATAATGTGTTTATTTCAATTTATTGTATTGAAGCTCAGTTTTATATAATTATAAAGCAATCATCAAAATAAAATCTCCACTAGAGTAAATTTATTATTTTTTTGCGAAAATTATTATGCAGTTAAGAAAACTGTAATTTATTGAATTAGAAATATATTAGAATTTAGTTGAAGAAAGAGAGAGGGAATAAAATGAATATAGTGCACTTACGTCCTAAACAGCGGTCTAAGTATCGCATTATGCTAGGTAAGTGGTATTACTCTACAAAGAGGCACATTCAGTGGTTAGCAGACGGAAAAACATATGCAAAAAGGTTCCAACAAGAAAAGCTACCTTGTACAGCAATTCAGCACCAAACAATATTACTTCGTAAGCTCAAAGATGTAGATATGTGGTATCAACAGAATAAGGTTGTTAATTTGAAAATTGCTGTTAAAAAACTAAATGGTATCGTCATTAGACCGGGAGAAACATTTTCTTACTGGCGTTTAATAGGTAAGCCAACGAGGAAAAAAGGGTATGTAGAAGGTATGGTATTACACTACGGATCTTTTCAATCAGGTATTGGAGGAGGTCTTTGTCAGCTTTCAAATTTAATATATTGGATGACGCTACATACACCACTGACAGTAACCGAACGATATCGTCATAGCTTTGATGTCTTTCCTGATTCTAGGCGAACTCAACCGTTTGGGAGTGGGGCAACTTGTTCCTATAACTATTTGGATTTACAAATTAAAAATGAAACGGATCAACCGTATCAACTTCACCTTTATATGACAGATGAACATTTAGTTGGTGAATGGAGAACAGTCTATCCGCAACTTTATCAATATGAAGTGTATGAGAAAGAACACTCAATTCAACCTGCATACTGGGGCGGTTATATACGACATAATGTGATTCAACGTAAAGTATATAATCTACAGAAACAGTTAATAGAAGATCAATATGTAACAGAGAATCACGCTATAATGATGTACGAACCACTATTAGCTTGTAATAATGAGATTAGTGAGTAATATGGTAAACCATAGATTAAGTAGTATAGAAAATATTTAATTCTTATTTTTACTAAAAAAGTTCACTGTTATTTATAGGTGAGTTTGTTTTTCTATCTTATGTATTTCACCCTGCATAAAAAATATTTCTCAACATTTTATTTGTTGAAAAAGATTGAATATTCGTATTATAACGAATATTATGTTGTTATCGGCAAAAAACGATAATTTGCAGACACTGGGGAGGAAATACATTGAAAAAGAAAAAGAAATTAAAACCATTAGCGGTATTAACAACAGCAGCAGTACTAAGTAGTACGTTTGCTTTTGGAGGTCACGCAGCGTATGCTGAGACACCAACATCATCTCTACCAATAGATGAGCACTTAATACCGGAGGAGCGTTTGGCTGAAGCGCTAAAACAACGGGGGGTAATTGATCAATCTGCATCGCAAGCTGAGACGTCAAAGGCTGTCGAAAAATATGTTGAGAAAAAGAAAGGGGAAAACCCTGGGAAAGAAATCTTAACAGGAGATAGTCTTACGCAAGAAGCTTCTGATTTTATGAAAAAAGTAAAAGATGCAAAAATGAAGGAAAATGAACAGGCGCAGCAGCCTGAAGTAGGCCCGGTAGCTGGACAAGGTGCAGCATTGAACCCTGGGAAATTAAATGGAAAAGTACCTACTACATCAGCGAAGCAAGAAGAATACAATGGAGCTGTTCGAAAAGATAAAGTACTTGTTTTACTTGTAGAATTTAGCGATTTTAAGCATAACAATATTGATCAAGAGCCAGGATACATGTATTCTAAAGACTTTAATCGTGAACATTATCAAAAAATGTTATTTGGTGATGAACCATTTACTTTATTTGATGGATCGAAGATTAACACATTTAAGCAATATTATGAAGAACAATCTGGTGGTAGCTACACAGTTGATGGGACTGTAACAGAATGGCTTACTGTTCCAGGAAAAGCATCAGATTATGGTGCTGATGCAGGTACTGGGCATGATAACAAGGGGCCTTTAGGACCAAAAGATTTTGTGAAAGAAGCATTAAAAGCAGCGGTAGCAAAAGGAATCAATTTAGCAGACTATGACCAATTTGATCAATACGATCAAGATGGTGATGGAAATAAAAATGAGCCAGATGGCATTATTGATCATTTAATGGTTGTACATGCTGGCGTTGGTCAAGAAGCTGGCGGCGGTAAATTGAAAGATGATGCGATTTGGTCACATCGTTCAAAACTAGGTTCAAAACCATATGCAATTGATGGCACGAAATCTTCTGTTTCGAACTGGGGCGGAAAGATGGCTGCATATGATTATACAATCGAGCCTGAAGACGGGGCAGTTGGTGTGTTTGCACATGAGTATGGCCATGATTTAGGCTTACCAGATGAATATGATACAAAGTACTCAGGACAAGGTGAACCTGTTGAGTCATGGTCTATTATGAGTGGTGGTAGCTGGGCTGGAAAAATTGCAGGAACAGAGCCAACGAGTTTCTCACCACAAAATAAAGAGTTTTTCCAAAAGAATATGAAGGGGAACTGGGCGAATATCCTTGAAGTAGATTATGACAAACTTAGCAAAGGAATCGGTGTTGCGACATATGTAGATCAAAGTACTACAAAATCTAAACGACCTGGAATCGTTCGTGTTAACTTGCCAGACAAAGATATAAAAAATATCGAATCAGCGTTTGGTAAGAAGTTCTATTACAGTACAAAAGGAAATGACATTCATACAACACTTGAGACACCAGTATTTGACTTAACAAATGCAAAGGATGCTAAGTTCGATTATAAGGCATTTTACGAACTTGAAGCGAAGTATGATTTCCTTGACGTATATGCGATTGCAGAAGATGGAACGAAGACACGCATTGATAGAATGGGCGAAAAAGATGTAAAAGGCGGCGCGGATACAACTGATGGTAAGTGGGTTGATAAATCATACGATTTAAGCCAATTCAAAGGAAAAAAAGTAAAACTGCAATTTGAGTACTTAACAGATATTGCAGTAGCTTATAAAGGGTTTGCGTTAGATAATGCAGCATTAACTGTAGATGGAAAAGTTGTTTTCTCTGATGATGCAGAAGGTCAGCCAGCAATGACGTTAAAAGGCTTTACTGTGTCTAACGGATTTGAACAGAAAAAACATAATTACTATGTAGAGTGGAGAAATTACGCTGGTTCTGACACTGCGTTACAACATGCACGTGGCCCAGTATTTAATACAGGAATGGTTGTATGGTATGCGGATCAAAGCTTTACAGATAACTGGGTAGGCGTTCATCCAGGTGAAGGGTTCTTAGGAGTAGTAGATTCTCATCCAGAGGCAATTGTAGGGACATTAAACGGACAACCTACTGTGAAGAGCAGTACGCGTTACCAAATTGCCGATGCGGCATTCTCATTTGATCAAACACCAGCATGGAAAGTAAATTCACCAACTCGCGGTATCTTCGATTATAAAGGATTACCAGGAGTGGCAAAATTTGATGATTCTAAGCAATACATCAACAGCATTATTCCTGATGCAGGACGTAAGTTACCGAAACTAGGACTGAAGTTTGAAGTGGTAGGCCAAGCTGAAGACAAGTCTGCAGGTGCAGTGTGGCTTCATCGATAAAATAAGGTAAAACGAAGAGGAGCTGCGATAAGTCGGTGAAACTGACTTATCGCAGCTTTTTTCTTCTTGTGAAAAAACTTGCTGTTTTTTTATGTACTTATTGGAAAAATTCGAAGTTTCTTTTATAAATAAAATACTCCGCCTGTCCAATTATAGAAGCTGTTTTGGGCGTAAGTAATTTGTAAGTAATGAGTAAGAAAAAAGAGATTTTCATAGTATATAATATTTATTATAGCTACTTTTAACACCTGATACTAATAGTGTGCTATAATATGAATTAGCAACAAAAAGGAAAGGAATTAGAACAATGACCTTAGAAAATACTAAAAATTTAAAAAAACAAGTTGCTCCTTTTGAAAAATCAACGATTAAAAAAAGTGTTTGGCAACTGATCAACACAATCGTGCCATTTATTATTTTATGGTACCTTGCTTATAAAAGTTTGTCAGTTTCTTATTGGTTAACATTAGTTCCAGCACTGTTAGCCGCTGGATTTATGACAAGAATTTTCATTATTTTTCATGATTGCACCCATTATTCGTTCTTTAAAAGTCGACGTGCAAATAGAATAGTTGGAACGTGTATGGGTGTTTTAACATTATTCCCATTTGATCAGTGGGGGCATGAACATTCTATTCACCACGCTACAAGTGGTAATTTGGATAAGAGGGGTACAGGGGATATTTGGACGCTTACAGTTGATGAATATGTAGCTGCACCATTTAGACTTCGTTTAGCATATCGCTTATATCGCAATCCATTCGTTATGTTTGGATTAGGTCCGATTTATGTTTTCTTGCTTAAAAATAGATTTAACCGAAAAGGTGCAAGGCAGAAAGAACGTATGAATACTTATTTGACGAATATTATAATTGTTGCTGTAGTAGCTATACTTTGCTGGGCAATTGGGTGGCAATCGTTTCTGTTAGTACATGGTACTATATTCTTAATAGCAGGTTCAGTAGGGATTTGGCTGTTTTACGTACAGCACACATTTGAGGATTCTTATTTTGAAGAGGATAAAGATTGGGAATATGTGAAAGCGGCAGTGGAAGGAAGTTCTTTTTATAAGCTGCCTAAAATTTTGCAATTCTTAACTGGTAATATTGGATTCCATCATGTTCACCATTTAAGCCCAAGGGTACCTAACTATAAACTAGAAGAGGCACACAATAATACGCTTCCGTTAAAAAATGTACCAACGATTACGCTTGCTACAAGCTTACAATCACTACGTTTCCGTCTTTGGGATGAGAAAAGTAACAATTTTGTTAGCTTTAAAGATGTCAAAAATATAATTAAAAATAATGTTTCTGTTCGAGTGAAATCTGAACTATAATTGCATCGTATATAAAACTCCCCTTAATCATTTTCGATTTAAGGGGAGTTTGTGTTTAAAGAGTAGATGCCAGATAAGAGGGAAATTTACATAATTCAAATTGTAATTGAAGCAGATTAGGAATTGCTCGTACGTAAGTACAAATATAAGATGACAGTAAATGCATTATGTTAACAAATTCATAGTAAAAGGGGGGATCGTACAACATTATATCCAAAAATAAGAAAAGACTTGAACGAAAATTCCATTCATTTTTCTTGGTGTTCCGCATTCCATACACTTAAATAGGACGCATATTCTAATTCATCTGGATTCTCATGTAACATAGAAATGAATTCTAATTTGTTTCCATCACAATCTAGAAAGTATACACTTGCAGCAGGCATCCACCTTTGGACAATTGGCTCTTGATTTCCTTTTCCTTGACTTCCTATCACTGCTATTCCACGTTCCTCTAACCACGCTTTAGAAGTCATTAAAAACTCTAAATTTACACCAAAAGCAAAATGTCTCGGCTCAAAGTCTTCAATGTTATGTACTTCCCATAGTCCAAGCATTTGTTGTTTATTTTCTCCGACCCAAAAGAAAGCCACTCTTCTTTTGGAGAGTTTTCTTGCTAACGTTAATCCTAGCTTGTTTTGATAGAAATTTATCGCTTTTTCTAAATTTCTTACATGTAAATGAGTCTCGTATATGTTCTGTATCATTATGATCATTCCTTTCTTTCTTGGTAACTACCAGTTGAGTAATGAATGTAATTCTAATAATGTACAGCTATATCTGATATACCTATTTATTATTATATCGAAATTGAAATACGATAAATCCAACTGAGGTAGCAAGTTCAAATGAAAATTTTACTACTTTTGTAGGAGAAGAGAAAAATCCATTAAATTCAGGTGAACTCATATTTAAATAATAAAAAAAGACAACACATGAAGTGAAACGCCACGTGTTGTCTTTTTTGTATCGTACAATATTACGAAGTTTCGCTAATTTTAGTTTCACTTTGAGTGTTAGTTGCAATTCTTTTCTTAACTTTAAAGTGATAGTAAGTGTAGCAAAAGATGATAAATGGGACAGTGCAATAGATTCCAAGTCGTTGTTCTGGGATAAAAATAAGACTGATTAATATAATGCCATACAATCCAAAACCAAGAATTGGTACGAGTGGATAAAGTGGCGTTTTAAATTTTAAGTCTTCTAATTTTCCGCCGTCTGCTAAATAATGTTTGCGGAAAAAGAATTGAGAAACACAAATTGACATCCAAACAATAATGGTAATGACTCCGGAAATTGAAATGAGCCACAAGTAAACAGTTTCAGCAGCTACTACACTTGTCAAAAGAGAAAAAGCAGAAATAGCTATTGTCATGATTAAAGCGTTGAGAGGAATCCCACGTGATGATAATTTCTTTAAAAATGCTGGAGCCATTTCGTTTTTTGATAAAGACCAAAGCATTCGAGTAGCAGCGTATAGTCCTGAGTTTGCGACAGAAAGAACAGCAGTAAGAATAACAAAGTTCATAATATCAGCTGCATATGGAATACCGATATTATCAAAAACAGCAACGAATGGACTCTTTGTTAATCCAGCTTCTTCCCAAGGAATTAAAGCAACAAGAACAAAGATTGCTAAGACGAAGAAAAACATTGTGCGCCATATAATATTTCTAATAGAACGAGGTAAAGTTTTTGCTGGATCTTCACTTTCACCTGCTGCGATTCCGACAAGCTCTGTACCTTGGAAGGAATAATTGACTGTAACCATTGTTAATAGAATAGCTGCAAGTCCATTCGGAAATAAACCACCATGATTTACGAAATTTGAAAGAAGTGGAGCTGGTTCATCGCCTTTTAAATCAATAAAACCGAACATAGCGGCGCCACCAAGAATTATAAAAGCTATAATGGCAGATACTTTTATACTTGAAAACCAAAATTCTGTTTCTGCATAACTACGAGCAGATAATGCGTTAATAGTGAAGATGGTAACGCCAAATATTAAACACCAAACCCAAACAGGAATATCAGGAAACCAGCGCTGCATTGTAATACCGGCAGTTGTAAATTCAAGACCGGTCGTATTCGCCCAGCTTAACCAATACAACCATCCGATTGTAAAGCCAGTTGCAGGATTGATGAATTTAGTAGCATATTCCTGAAAAGAACCTGAAACAGGCATGGCTACAGCAAGTTCACCAAGACATAGCATAACGAAATACATTAATAATCCACCAGCAATAAAGGCAAGTACGGATCCACCAGGTCCAGCCTGACTTATAATAAAGCCAGATCCGTTAAATAACCCGGTTCCAATCACACCACCGAGTGCAATCATGAATAAGTGTCTACTTTTCATCGTACGTTTTAATTCATTGTTTGTATTGCTTACTTGCGCCATTGTTTTCCTCACTTTCGTAGTTGATAGAAGAATGTTTGATGTTTTTCCGTATTATGGAATGTATTCCGTGATGTGAAATCTTGTTATAATTTTCAGATAATTAAAAAGAAAAGTCAATATTTTTTTGTTTGCGTTTTCAATTCGTTGTTAGTGATATGTTTTTATTGTTAGAAAATTAAATAAATAGATTGATTTCATTTCGAATGTTTGCTAAATTGATAGTTAATTAAGCGTACTAACATATTACGAGTAAAGTTGAGGCGAGTTATGGTACAGTCCATTGATCGAGCGATAAGTATTATTAAATTATTGAATTCTACAAATGAAAAAGAGTATTGGGCTATTTCTGATATAGCTGATGGAACACATCTCCCGGTTAGTACAGTACATAGATTACTTAACTCTCTAATGGAGCATGGGTTAGTTACACAAATTACAGAGACAAAACAGTACAAAATTGGACCAATGTGGATGGAAATAGGGTTGCGTCAATTGGAGAAGGTAGACTACAGATCTGTTGCAAGAGAAGTGATGAAACGTTTGGCTTCTGAAGTGGAAGAAAGTGTCTATTTGAATATTCCAAACGGAACACATTCTATTATCATTGAAAGAATTGATAGTCCTTTAAAAATTCGAGTTATCGATAATCTAGGAGAACAAATTCCACTTTCAATTGGTGCTGCAAATAAAACGATGCTTGCCAATATGAAAACGAATGAAATGGAACATATTGTAGAGTATTTACTTCCTTCATTACCAGAACAAAAGCAAATTCTTCTTAATCAAATAAAGCAAATAAAAAATGAAGGATATGCTGTCAGTTATGGTGAAAAAACAGAAGGGACAGCTTCAGTAGCTGCACCTATTATCGGATTTAATCATAAAGTAGTAGGAGCATTAAGTGTTGGGTTAATTAGTCATCGTATTAATGATGATCGACTATCTTTTCTTATTAGCAAGGTAAAACAAGCGGCTCATGAAATATCAATAAAAATCGGCAGTACATCAGAACTATAATTTTGATAGCTGTCGTCATTTTTTATTCATATAATGGAATTAGTTTTCATAATGCGGAAAATAGGGGGGTTTATATGTCAAAGTGGCAATCAAAAGAACAATTGGTTCAATTATTAAGCAGTCTTGTTGAAATTCCTAGTATTACCGGTTCCGAAGCTGAAGTAATATTGCCAGACTTTGTTGTGGAACAATTATCTGACTTACAGTATTTCAAACAAAAACCGCACCATTTGCAAAAAAATCCGACAGGGGACGGACGATATTTTGTTACAGCACTAGTAAAGAAAAGCGATAGTACAAAAAATACTGTAATTCTAGTAAGTCACTTTGATGTTGTAGATGTACAAGATTACGGAATGTGGAAAGAAGATGCATTTAATCCTAAAAAGTTAACATCTATGTTTTATTCTCATAAAGATGAACTTCCAGACCATGTACGTGAAGATATAGAACATGGAGAATGGCTGTTTGGTAGAGGAACAATGGATATGAAATGCGGCCTCGCATTACAAATGGCAATGATTGAGCAAGCTTGCGAAGAAAGATTTGATGGGAATGTTCTTTTATTGGCTGTACCAGATGAAGAAGTAAATTCTGTAGGGATGAGGGCCGCTGTTCCGAGACTGTTAGATTTAGCAAGAGAGCATAACTTAGATTATAAAACGGTCTTAAACTCAGAGCCTATGTTTTCAAGACATCCTGGTGACCAAAATAAGTATATTTACACTGGCTCTATTGGTAAAGTGTTACCTGGTTTTCTTTGCTACGGAAAAGAGACACATGTAGGTGAACCTTTTGCAGGGGTAAATGGGAGTTATATGGCTTCATTAATAACAGCAGAATTAGAGTTAAACACAGACCTTTGTGATATTGTAGAAGGGGAAGCGAGTCCCCCGCCAACTAACTTACTTCAAAGGGACTTAAAAGAGGATTATTCTGTACAAATTCCGCATCGTGCAGTTACATTATTTAATTTGTTTTTATTAGAAAAATCAATGACAGATGTAGTTGCATTGTTACGTCAAAAAGTAACGAAAGTAGCAGAGAAAATAGAAGAGTCGTATGAAAAACATGCATATTGTTTTTCTAAATATAATCCATTTATACCACCTAATCTCAAAGTAAATGTATTAACTTATGAAGAGCTTATCACATATGCAATTGAGCAACATGGACGAGAAAAAATAAATCATATTCAATCTAATATTATAAAAAATAGAGGAGATAAAGATGAT
Source organism: Bacillus sp. TE8-1 (assembly GCF_008368855.1). Lineage (NCBI taxonomy): Bacteria > Bacillati > Bacillota > Bacilli > Caryophanales > Bacillaceae > Bacillus > Bacillus sp. TE8-1. The sequence continues at coordinate 9,657 of NZ_QPET01000036.1, forward strand.
CGTGCGGTAACCATTGATTTAGTAGATAAATTAGCGATTTTATGTAAAGAAAAGGCACCGATGATTGTACTTTTCTTCGCTCCGCCGTACTATCCAGCTGTGAGTTCACGCAACAATCCTTTAATAAAAGAGGTAGTTGTAGAAATGGAAAAGTATGCACACTACAATCATAAAATTACATTTGAAAACCAAAATTATTTTGGGGGGATTTCAGATTTAAGTTATGTAGGCTTGCAGTATCCACTGGATTCAATGAGTTCGCTTGTAGACAATATGCCATTATGGGATAAAGGTTATTCAATTCCGCTTCAGCAATTAGAAGAGTTTGATGTTCCAGTATTAAATATGGGGCCGGTAGGAAAAGATGCACATCAATGGACAGAACGTCTAGATGTAAACTACGCATTTGAAACGCTATTAGATATGTTACCGAAATGCATTGAAAAATTATTAGTTTCTAATAAAATTACACAATCATAGTAGGGAATAGGTAAGGGATAAAACAGAACCTGTAAAGAAGATTTGAATGAAATTATTTTAATATAATTAAAACTGAAACGGCCAAACTCAAGTATATATGAGTTTGGCCGTTTATCATGTAGTGAATTTCTAATTAAATTCATATGAATTCATAGCTAACGCGATCTCTTTTACAGTTTTACTTTTTAGTTTGACCAGATAGTTCAACAGACTTTTGCGTACAACGCTGCATAGCTGAAATAATCGCTGTTCTCAGTCCTTTTTCCTCTAATGTTGCTACAGCTTCTATTGTCGTTCCGCCAGGAGAACAAACCATATCTTTCAATTCACCTGGATGTATTCCTGTTTCTAGTACCATTTTTGCAGAGCCTAACACAGCTTGAGCAGCGAATTTATATGCTTGATTTCTTGGCATACCATCTAGTACAGCAGCATCTGCCATCGCTTCTATAATCATATATACATAAGCTGGTGAAGAACCACTTACAGATGTTACAACATCCATTAATTTTTCACTTACGATCTCTGTTTGACCAAAACTATTGAAAATGTTTAGTACATCTTCTAAATCTTTTTCTGTCACCATTTCATTAGGGCATAATGCAGACATTCCCTCTCCAACAAGAGCAGGAGTATTAGGCATTACTCTTACAACCTTTACTTTTTTATTAAAGGCATTTTCAGTACTTTCAATACTTTTCCCAGCAGCGATCGTTACGATGATAGCATCGTTTTTGATTACTTCTTTTATTTCATTAATTATTGACGCGTATAGGTCTGGTTTGATTGATAAAATTAAAATATCAGCATTTTTAGCTACTTCATTGTTGTCGGTAGTTGTAGTTAGTCCATATTTTTCACTAGCATTTTTTAAATTAGCAGTGTTTAAATCTGAACAAATAATTTGATTTGAAGACACTATATTTTTGTTTATCATTCCGCCAATCATAGCCATCCCCATATTTCCGCAACCGATGAATCCAATTTGTTTATCCATAATAACTCAATTTTGCTCCTTTTATAATCAATTATATCGGTTTGATATTATTTTCTTAGAATAAGAATAACATCCCTGTGCAATATAAAGAAACATTCTAAGAGAATATATTCCTTTTTGCAACACTAAAAGATAAAAATTAATTATATTCGACATTATGTAAATATATACACTATAATGTAAGGTTTTATGTTTATGAATATGAGTTAAACTTATATCATTTTGTATTTTCATTCAGTAGGGAGATAATTTCATACAAATAACTGCGGCTCTATTTATTTTTAAAAATACCTCTTGACACCGAATCGAACTATATCGCATAATATAAAAAAATTAGATTGAAAATCGTTGAAGGGAACTAGTACATATGTCTTCTTGCGAAAGAGAGTGGAATTCACCGGCTGAAAGATTCCTCGTATAGAATATATCGAACCTATCCCTGAGTCTTAAATGAAAGTTTAGGCGTTCGCCTGCGTTATAGGCACCAAGTGGATATCTATGTATATCAATTAAGGTGGTACCGCGGAACAATGACCGTTTCGTCCTTTTTATTTTATTAAGGGCGAAGCGGTCATTTTTATTTTGCTCTTAAATACTTCATTGCAGTATTGATGAGAATAGATATAGTTACAAAGTGAATGAAGTGTAATTTATAAAAAACTTTGATTTTAGACTTGGGGGATAAAAAAGTGAAAAAACAACGAGTTGTTGTAAAGATTGGGAGTAGTTCCTTGGCAGATAGTCACGGAGGCATCTCTACAGAACAGCTTTCAGATCACGTTGCCGCATTGGCTCGGTTGAAAGAAGATGGGCACGAGGTTGTGTTAATTACATCTGGAGCCGTCGCTGCAGGTTTTTCAGCGCTAGGATATCCTAGCAGACCTGTAACGATTAAAGGGAAACAGGCTGCAGCAGCTGTCGGACAAAGTTTGTTAATGCAGGCGTACACCGAGGAATTCCGTAAATATGGCATCGTTACTGCGCAACTTTTGCTGACGAGAAGTGATTTTTCTAGAAAAGAACAATATAGTAATGCTTACGCTACGTTAGGAGAATTATTAAACCGCTCCGCTCTTCCAATTATTAATGAAAATGATTCCATCTCCTTAGAGGAGCTGACGTTCGGTGATAATGATATGCTGTCAGCTTTAGTAAGCGGGCTTGTTTCGGCGGATATGCTCATGATCTTTACGGATGTGAACGGGTTATATGACAAAAATCCTCAGAAAAATGCGGATGCAAAAAAATATTATTTTCTTCCTGAAGTTACGGAAGAAATTTCTTCTCTTGCAGGAGATGCTGGCTCAAAACTTGGGACTGGCGGTATGAAATCAAAAATCGATGCTGCAAAGACAGCGCTCTCTCTTGGTGTGAGTGTATTTATCGGAACAGGACGTGGACAGGAAAAGCTTGTAGATGTTTTGAAGGGTAAGGGTGATGGAACGTATGTTGGTAATGCTCCTCAAAAAGAAATGAAGATGAACAAGCAATGGATTGCCTTACATTCGCTTGTTAGCGGACAAATTGAAGTAGATGCTGGGGCAGCTACTGCCATCATTCAGCATGGTAAGAGTTTACTTCCAGCTGGTGTTACGAATGTATCAGGATTTTTCCAAGTGGGTGAAGTTGTAGAGGTTGTAACGCAACAAGGGCGCGTAATAGGAAAAGGACAATGCACATATAGTGCAGAGGAACTAAGAGATGTAAAAGGTATGCAAAGCCAAGATATTCAAGTAAGAGGCGAGAGACATAGTTATGAAGTCATCCATAGGGATCATTGGGTTTCACTTTAAAAAGGAGGAAATAAAAATGAATGAAGTGTTGGCAAAGGGGATAAAAGCAAAAGAGGTTGCTAGAGAGCTTGTGCTTAAATCTACAGAGCAAAAAAACGAAGCACTTTCCGCAATAGCTGATCAGTTAATATTAGAAACAGCTTATATTTTAGAAGAAAACAAGAGGGATATTGAAGAAGGTAAGGCAAAAGGATTTTCTGATTCACTCCTTGATCGTCTTCTGCTAACTGAAAATCGTATTATTGATATGACAGAGGGGATTAAGCAGCTAATTGAATTACGTGATCCTGTAGGAGAATGTGTAAGTGCATGGGAAAGGCCAAATGGACTATCTATTCAGGAGATGCGCGTACCACTTGGTGTTGTCGGAATGATTTATGAGGCAAGACCGAATGTAACTGTTGATGCTGCTACAATTTGTTTAAAAACAGGAAACGCAGTAATACTACGTGGTAGTTCTTCTGCTATTCATTCTAACAAAGCCATCGTTAGCGTTATTCACCGGGCGCTTAAGCAGACTAGCTTGCCTTCAGAAAGTGTACAGCTCATAGAAGATACAACGAGAGATAGTGCAAAACAGTTGTTTACATTGAACGAGTACTTGGATGTTCTTATACCAAGAGGCGGTAAACAATTAATTGATACAGTAGTGAGGGAAGCGTCTGTTCCAGTACTTGAAACAGGTGCGGGGAATTGTCATATTTTCATTGATGAAACAGCGGATAAACAAATGGCATTTGATATTATTATAAACGCAAAAACGCAGCGTCCATCTGTATGTAATGCAATTGAAACGATTGTACTTCATGAGAAGTGGGCAGAGCAATATGGTAGCGAGTTGTTTTCTTCCTTGAAGGAAAGAGGAGTGGAGCTACGTGGTGATAATAAAGCAGTGGAGATTGATCCTTCTATCTTACTTGCGACAGAAGAAGACTGGGAAACTGAGTTTTTATCTCTCACACTAGCAGTGAAAGTGGTTTCCACTGTTGAAGAAGCGATTCATCATATAAATACGTATGGATCTATGCATTCTGAAGCAATTATTACTGAAAACGAGGAAAACGTCAGCAAGTTTTTTACTTCTGTAGATGCCGCGGCACTTTATCATAATGCATCGACTCGTTTTACAGATGGATCCGAATTTGGATTCGGAGCGGAAATTGGTATCAGTACACAAAAGTTACACGTAAGAGGACCAATGGGGCTTCCAGCATTAACTTCTACAAAATATGTGATTCGTGGAAATGGGCAAATTCGAAAATAATAATAAAAGACACTCAATTGGCTTGGGTGTCTTTTATTATAAAAATTAATTACCATACAAATAGCCCAACGAGCATAGCACTTAATAAAGAAACAGCCATCCCGCTAACAAGAAGCTTCCAAACATTTTTACCGATGACTGATGATTTTTCTCCGCCAAATAATGAATTGTAAGTTCCGTAAATCATACCTACTGTACTAAAGTTAGCAAAAGAAGCTAGAAATGTCGTTGCAACCGCAACCGTATGCGGTTGTAGCGACTTTAAGTTTGATTTTAAATCCATCATTGCAACAAATTCATTCGTCGTTATTTTGATCCCCATTAATTCAGCTACATACATAGCATCACTGCCTGATAAACCGAGTAAAAATGCAAAAGGACTAAAGATAATGGAGAAGATTTTTTGGATTGTTAACCCCGTTACAAAAAATCCTAAAATCCCATTTAAACATGCTGTTAAAGCTACATAACCAATTACCATAGCTAAAATAACGATAACCATATTCATCCCAACTAACATACTGTTTGAAATAGTAGAAAAGAAATCCTTTTTTTCATGTTTTGAAGGTGTGTAAACAACGTCTTCTTCTTTCGAAACTTCCACAGGATTTAATACATTGGCTAAAATTAATGCGTTAATACAGTTTAATGGGATTGCGCTGAAAATATATGTTGCTGGAACCATTGATAAATAAGCACCAAGAATGGATCCGCTAACGCTACTCATACTCATAATTCCAAAAGTTAATAATCGATTTTCTTTTAAAACAGATAATTGATCCCGAACAACCGCAAGTGCTTCGGTGTTTCCTAAAAACATCATTTGAATCGAAAAGAAACTTTCTAACTTTGGTAAACGAGAAATCTTTGAAATAACTGCACCTACTTTATCAATAATCCAAGTTAAGATTCCGAAATAAGAAAGAATATCGAAAAAAGTAATAACAAAAATGATAGGAAGTAACGCACTAAAGAAGAAATCAATGTGCTGACTTTCCATAGCTGAAGGAAATGCAAATCGAATACCTTCATTCGCACATGCTAGTAGCCAACTGAAAAATGACGCAATTTTATTAATGATAATACTGCCGAGCTTTGTGCCTAACATAAACCACGTAATAAAAAGCTCCAATAGGATGAGAATTACAATTGGTCTCCATTTTATATGTTTTTTATTAGGCGAACATAAGAAAATGATTAATATGACAACGAAAATCCCTAACATATTCAATATGAAATACATGTCAACAACTCCTTGAGAGTTATTATTTGTATATAAAAAAGCATCTATTCTTCCAAATTTGGATTATGATTAGAAGTTATGAAGCATGTAAGTTATGTTAGGAATCAATGTATTTTAATTTGCTTTATTTTGAGCAATCGTAGTAATTATCGAACAATTAGCTGTTTTCAATTGTTTTGTTGGATATTAAACGTATGAGATTTTAAACATCGTTTATTCCGGATTAACGAGCAGTAAGATTTTTACCTCAAAATTCAAGGAAAGCAAAGAAGTGAGGTGGGGATGGGCTGCCCGCAAAATCCCGATTGGTAAGAGCTGATTAAAATTTCACTTTATAAATAAGAACGGTGAGTTGGCCATGAACCTTGAAGTTTCCGAAGCTGTATAATTTGTCCTGTATGATAAGCATCATGCAAAAGGATATTCATATATTGTTGCCAAACTGGTAGAGAAGGACTTAGTTGATCTAGTTCTGCTTCTTGAAGGGCGGTTAATGAAGATTGTAAGGCATCATGTACTTGAAGCGTTCGCTTTACGGTTTGCTGCCAAGCGGCATCATCATTAGGTCCACCTTGGATAAACGTCTCATCATTATTTTGTGGAGCAACAAATGTGTCGTCTTCATGTAAGCGGGAAAGTAGGCGTTCTTTAAAGATTAATAAATGGTTCACATTTTCCCAAATCGTATTACTGGCAGCACCTTCTGGTTGCCAACATGCTTGTTCAACCGTAAGATTCTTTAACGCTTCTGATATTGGTGGGTACCATTCTTCTTCGTAAAAAACTTGTTGGACTCTATTTTGCAACATTTCTTTTCTTCCCATTCGTATAGCCTCCTGTTCATTTTTCTTCATAAAACCAATTCTCTTTTCTCTTCAATAAACCTTTTCTATAGTTGCACAAGAGGGTGAAAGACAACTTATAACAGAGCCATTAAAAAACTTCTTTTTAATATGATACTTAATAATCAAGGCTTTAATTAAGTCAGAATGAAAAAGAGTATAAACCTTTCTCTATTTGCTCATTGATTAGAGTTTTTTTGAAGTCGCAAAATAATTCTAAAAATATAGAAGGTTAAATTCGATAAAAATAGAATTTAATATATAGCAAACAAGGAGGGGATAAAAATGGAGGTCTATCACATAACGAGTAGAAAGAGGGAAACTTATAACGTTCAAGTGAAATATTCGATACTTTTCGAATGTGCGCTTGGCATTGCAGCAATTACTCATAAGAGGTTAATTGATACACTTGAAAAGAGTCAAAATGAATGGGAAGAAATTAAGAAATCATTAACAGAAGAAATGAGAGAGCACTTACAATTTGTCGAAGAAAATAATACGTGGAAAGCATTGCTTCAGTTGTTGTATGAAGAAGACATACAGGGTGTATCGCAGTTTCATGCTAAAATCGATTCACTTTCAGAAGAAGATTTGAAGTATACATGCTTACCGTTTTTAGGGGAGAAATATGAGAAAAAAAGACGTTTAGCCGCAAGTAGAGATGGAACTGCAATACATGAGCTAAAGGAATTAACACATGATCATCATTTTTTCTCTACGTACATTCGCTTTATATGTGATGTAGATGTACAAGTGCTGAAATCTCATTTAATCGCTGTAATGACAGGGTGGTATGAGAGTGTAATTAAGAGTGAGGAAGAAGAAATACTTTCTATATTAAAACGAGATTATGAAGCAAAAAATGAAATGAATAAAAAGATGAAGCCGGAAGAGTTTGTCGAGTGGGCGACTGGCGGAGTGAACTATATGCCAGAGCCAAGTGTTCATCACGTACTTCTTATTCCGCAAATGACGTACAGACCGTGGAATATTGAAGCAGATATTGATGATACGAAAGTATTTCATTATCCAGTTGCGAATGAAAGTATTCATCCTGAAGATCCGTATGAACCGAATTATTTTTTAGTTCAAAAACATAAGGCTCTTGGAGATGAAGCGAGATTGCGAATTGTAAAAATGTTGTTTGAAAAAGAACGTACATTACAGGAAATAACGGAAAGATTGCAACTCGGTAAATCGACTGTACACCATCATTTGAAATTGTTACGTGCAGCGAAGTTAGTTGATATACATGACGGAAAATATGTATTAAGAAAGAAAGCAGTACAGTCTTTAGCGAAAGAATTAGATATGTTTTTGAATAGATAATTAACAACGAGAATGTACATAAAGGGAGGAATATAAAAGAAAAGTTGGTGTGTGAAATTGAAAAATATATTGAAAAATCGTTCGTTCTTTTTTATGTGGATTGGTAGTGCAATCTCTGAATTAGGAGGGGCTTTCGGAACGTTATGTAATTCAATTCTAGTATATGAGTTAACAGGATCAGAAATGGCTTTAAGTAGTATGTGGTTATTATATTTCATCCCATCACTCATACTGCAATTAATCAGCGGCCCATTTATTGATAAATGGAGCCGGAAGTGGATTATGATTTTTTCACAATGGATACGAGCGTCCGTATTTTTATTACCTTTGGTGATGCTAGTTTCGGGTAGTATAGAAGTTTGGCACATTTATGTTGTTCAAATTGTAGTGGGACTTATTACACCACTTTATACACCTGCAAGTCAAGCAATTACACCGAGCATTGTAGGGAAAGAACAACTTCAAGATGCAAATGCGTACATTGATGGAATGACTCGCCTTATGATGTTTCTTGCGCCAGTATTAGGCGGAGTAGTCATTCATTTCATTGGAACAGAACTTACATTATCTTTCGTATGCATTTGTTTATTTGTTAGTGGTGCTTTCTTACTTTATATAAAAGAAAATAGAACGTCGCAACCTATTCGGAAAACGTGGCTTGGACAGTTTCTTCACGGTTTTACATATTTTTTTACAAAACCAATCATCGTTTGGCTCGGTATATTTCTTACTTTCGTGCAATTTGGAGTTGGGGTAACGATGGTTACAAATCTTCCTTATATAAAAGACGAGCTGTCAGCGGGATATGCGGAATTTGGTTATTTTATGGCCGGATTCCCACTTGGCTATGTAGTTGGATCTATACTAGTCGGAAAAGTAACATATAAAAGCAGGCGTATACTTATGCTTGGAGGATTGTTTATCGGGGGACTCACATACATTTCGCTAGGTTTTAACCACAGTATTGTAATGGCGGTAATAATTGAAATAGTTGCAGGTGTTTGTATTGCATTTTTCAATGTTTATAACACAACGATATGCCAACAATCAGTTCCGAACAATATGATAGGACAAATATTTTCGGTGCGATTATTTTTCATACGATCCGCTATGCCGTTAGGTGTGTTAGTAGGGGGCATATTGAGTGAAATGTGGGGAGTAAGAGCACTATACTTTATTATCGGTTCAATTATATGTGTCACTTCTTTAATCGGAATCTTATTCCCATATTTCAAATTTTTAGATGAGGCGATAGAAGAGAAAACAGCATAATTCGAAAAATTTAAACTTTATAATTGAAAATAATTATCATAATCAACTATAATAGTAGTATTCGTATTACAATGAAGGAGTGGGATATATGTTTATCGAAACGAAAACATTTACAGTAAAAGAAGGTACATCAAATATAGTTGTAGAACGTTTTACTGGAGAAGGTATTATTGAAAAATTTGAAGGCTTTATTGACTTAAGTGTTCTTGTGAAAAAAGTAAGACGCGGCGACGAAGAAGTAGTCGTTATGATTCGCTGGGAATCTGAAGAAGCATGGAAAAACTGGGAAACAAGTGAAGAACACTTAGCTGGACATAGAGCGGGCCGTGGTAAACCAAAACCAGATCATATCATTAATGTGGATCACGCAGTTTATTATGTGAAATCATCAAAAGCGGCTTATCAGCAGTCGTAATATACAAGCAGAGGATACATGTTGTAGAAGCAATCATGTATCCTCTTTTTTATTACTGGGGGGATGGGAATGATAGAAAAACTTGCATTCATTACATATGAACAACATAAAAAATTAGTGCAAACAATAGTAGCGGAAGTCTTATCTATGGAAAAGGTAAATGGATTCATGCTAATTGGATCTGTTGCAAGAGGCGATGCATATCCTGAATCTGATTTAGACTTCTATATTCTTTTAGAAGACGGACAAAAGAAGAAATTTCATTCTGAAATGAGAGAAGATATTTTAGTTGAATATAAGGGTGCAGATTTTAATCAAATTCAAGTAAACTTTAAAAACAATCCGATGGAACTATACTCATTTCTAGAAGGGAAAATTTTGTTTGATAAAAGCGGTGAGTTAAAAAAGTTAAAGGAAATAGCTACATATGAATTTGAAAACTATCGTGTTTCAAGTGACAAAATGAAGGGCATTTCTCATTGGTTGCATAGTTCGCTTATTAAAATTCAATCTGCTTTAAAAGCAAATGATGAGTTAAAAGCTTCATACTTAGTTCATACGTCAACTTGGACATTGTTAGAAGGGATATGGGCTATTAATAATAAGCCAGTACCGCCAGCGGGATCTGCTTTAAGGTATATTCAAACGTTGCCGAATAAGCCAATTCATTTAGATGAGTTACTTAATAAGCTATTTTTAGGTGATACAACAGAGCGCATCCCTTCAGCAATTTTCCTGGTTGAGTGGGTTCTACACAATCTGGAAAATAAATAATGAGACTATTTTATATAGGTACATTAATATTTCACGTCGAACGGTTTATATAATTGCAGTCATAAAAAACGTTCTAGGCTATGGAGAAAAGTATTAGACTTATAAAGCATAGTCTTAGACGGAACGCTTGAATATCTTACCTTGCATATTTAAGTGTTATGAAAATGAGTCTACATACCCTCTGCTTAAAAGGAGATGAGTGAATGAAGTTAAATCATTTGAATTTATGTGTTGATGATTTATCAGAAGCGAGACATTTCTTTGAAACATTTTTTGATTTTCAATTTTTGGAGCAAAAGGGAAAGGCACTAGTAGTGATGAGTGATGAAAGTGGATTTATACTTGTGCTGAGCGATCCAAAAGCATTTAAGGGAAATAAGGAAGTTATGTATCCTGAAGCTTTTCATATTGGTTTTTTAGTGGATACTTCAAATGAAGTTGATCAAGCGTATAATCGTTTAGTAGCAGGCGGCATTGAAATAGATAAGGAACCTTATTCGATGCGAGGTAGTAGTTATGGTTTTTATTTTACAGTATTTAATGGCTTATTAATTGAAGTGTCTTGTCTTGATTATAGAGAAGGTAAGAAAGTTTCAAAGCTTAATAGTAATCATCAAGAGTAATCATTTGAAGGTGTATAGAATTTAAGTATGTATCATATTAGAAGACGGATTAAGAAAGTTTCACTGTAAAGTAAAAAAGACAGACTAATAAATAGTCTGTCTTTTCACATTAATTCTTCACATCATCATAAAGTTCAAGCGCCTCTTTCACATTCAATCCATTCTTCACAATGCCATGTATCGCTTGAATCATCGCAGCTGGGTGCTCGGATTGCCATATGTTTCGGCCCATGTCTACTCCAATTGCGCCTTCTTGCAGCGCATTGTACGTAATGTTTAATGCGTCTTCAATTGAATCTAGTTTTGGGCCACCTGCGATGACGACTGGGGCAGGGCATGTGCTCGTTATTTTTTCGAATCCTTCGCAGTAATACGTTTTAATAATATCAGCACCCATTTCAACACATACGCGGGAAGCAAGTGCTAGAAAGCGAGCTTCACGTTTTTGTAATTCTTTTGCGACTGCGGTAATGCCGAGTACGGGTAGGCCGTAATCGTGAGCTTCAGAGACTACATTTGCGAGATTCGAAACAGTTTGTGTTTCATAGTCTGATCCGACAAAAACAGAAACGCCAACGCCAATTGCGTTTTGCTTCACTGCTTCTTTTACAGGTGTAACAATTGTTTCATTCGCTAAATCTTTACCGACGACAGTAGCGCCGCCAGATACACGCATAACCATCGGTGTGCTGCAGTTTTCAGGAATACAGGAGCTAAGTACACCACGCGTTAAAAAGAGGGAGTCTGTATAAGGAAGTAAGTTTTTTACTGTTTCAAGTGGTTGTTCTAGTCCGTGAATTGGTCCTAAGAAATAACCGTGATCTATTGCTAACATAACCGCTCTACCATCAGGTAAAATTGTATTTAATCGATTTTTAAATCCCCAAGTCATTCCAAATCACTCCTTCGTTAATGTTGGATTTTCCGTTTGTACAGTATCTTTATTTGGTAAATGTGGTGACTTAATAAAAACAGCTTTAAAAGGTTTGTCAGAATGGTTAATAAGATAGTGAGATTCATGAGGACGAACTTGCAGGACATCACCTTGTTTAATTGGAACTCTTTCATTATTCACATAGAAATCTATTTCACCTTCTAATGCATAAAAGACCTCTTCGCACGTCGTATGATAATGGTTTTGAAACTCCTGGCCCGGTTGAATGACAACAAGGCCAAGATCAATATTTGGACCTTGTATTAAATATTTCGGCCCGTTATCACCGAAGCGATAGGAGAAGTCATTTTCATTCGCTTTTAACATACAGTTCACTCCTTTATGTAATGTGTTACAGTGCACCAGGCGCAATCCACATATGTGAGGTGAGCCCTTTATCAGCTAAAGCGAGCTGACTGTCATATACAGTTTTCCATGTTTCATAGAACTCTTTATATAGTTCGTGATTTTCAGTAACTGGTTCGAATGTTTGCTCCCACTGTACAAACTCTTCGGCAGTTTCTTCCATAGATGAATATATGCCAGCACCAACTCCAGCAGCAATCGCAGTTCCTAAAGCAGCTGCTTCTTTCACAACAGGTACTTTTACAGGAATACCGAGTACGTCTGATAGAATTTGTGGCCATAGTTTTCCTTTAGCGGCACCGCCAGCAAAAATAACTTCAGAAGGGAATGTGCCAGTTAGATTTTTTATTAATTTTAAGTTTCCAAGTGTAATGAAGGCTGCATTTTCTTCAATAGCACGAAACAGTTCTTTTTTTCCGCATTTGTCAGCGTCTAAACTTAAATTTAAAAAAGAAGGTGCGGCATGACGCCAAGAAATGTAGTTCATAACGTTTGAAAAAGTAGGGATAATGCCATGTGAACCGACAGGTACGTCTTTCGCTTGTTCTTCTAGTAATTCATAAGCATCTACACCGAGTTTATCAGCAAGTTTCTTTTCTTCTTGGCAAAAAGCGTCTCGAAACCAGCGCATAACGAGACCTGGGAAAAAGGCGATTGTTTCATATTGCCATAGGTTCGGAACAACGTGACAATTTACTCGAATCGCAGCATGTGGATCTGTTATTGGCTCAGTAACATTCACTTCTTGTTGCCAAAAGCTACCCCCGCATATTAACGTTTGATTCGGTTTCACGATTCCTGTTCCGAGCGATGCCATTTGAGCATCTCCACCCCCGGCGACGACAGGAATCCCTTCACGTAATCCAGTTAATGCTGCACACTCTTTTGTAACGTTGCCAATTACTGTACCAGCTTCATTTACTGTTGGTGAAAATGGCAAAGATAGACCGCACTCCTTAGCGACATCGTTATCCCACACTCTATTTTGTAAGTCAAAAATACCTGACGTGCATCCGTTTGAGGGATCAATTTGTAGTACGCTGCTTAGTTTATATAAAATCCAATCGTTTAACATTGTAAAAGAGTGAATATTATTATAGACGTCGGGTTCATGTTTTTTTATCCAGAGTAGGCGTGGTAAAGCACCTAATGAAAAAGTTTGACCAGACTTTGTATATAAATCTTTTTCAAGATGTGACCGAATTTCTTTTAATTCACTAACTTCGACGGATGCGCGCCCATCAACATTTGCACACGCCCATATTTCTTGCCCATCTTGATCATATAAAACAAATCCTTCTCGCATACTTGTAGCGCTAATAGCAAGAATAGAAGAGGCAGGAGTGTTGCTTTTTTGAAGCACCTCTTTCGTACATTCTTGTACTAGCTTCCAATTTTCTACTACATCAAAGTTCATAGAGCCTGGATAACGAAGGTCAGATTTGTGAATCCATTCTTTTTGACTTACTGCAATTTGATTACCATGTAAATCAAAAAGAACTGCTCGAATGCTCCCTGTACCAGCATCGAAAGCTAATAAATGGGACATTAACAATCACCATCCTTTCGTAATAAGGAGAGGGCAGTTTCCTCATCGGTAATTAATGAATGAATAAACTTTCCTTTTAAGGCACCATAAATTGCATCTATCTTTTCAGTACCTCCAGCAACACCGACGACATGCTTCATATTGCGCAAAATAGAGAGGGGCGTGCCAATTAGACGATTGTGATGCGAGAGCTCTAATAAATCGCCATTTGTATTATAAAACTGACCTAAAATATCGCCAGCACCGTTTTGACTACGAATATATGTCATCTCACGTAGTGTTAATTTTTCTTCTTTTACAATCGTAGCGTCTTGAGATAATCCCCCAATACCGACAACAGCCGTATGAGCAAGTGAAGCGACTTGAAGCATATCTTTTACACTCGGTTCTGATAGAATACTTTGTGCCATTTCGGTTGTAGACGCTAGAAACGGCGTAGGGATAATGTGAAGTTCGCCTTGCATGTAGTGTAAATAGTTTTGTTTTCTCGGGAGATAGTGATTTACCCCGCCTGTGAGCGTTACGATTGAAAGGTTGATAGAACTTTCAAAATGAATGTTTTCTAGCATTTTGCTAATTGTTTCTCCCCAGCCAATACCGAGTAAATCGTCTTGCTGGAGATGAGTTTCTAAATATTGTGCAGCAGCTTTTCCGAGAGAAGCGTGATAATTGTTTACTGGGGTAGGGATAATAAAAGCATCTTTTAAGTGGAATTTTTTCATTAGGTCACGCTCAATACTTAAACAGTGCAAACCAGTCCCTTTTACGTGAAATGTAACGATACCTTCACTCCGCGCTTTATCTAATAACCGGACGACTTTATTTCTTGAAATATGAAGAAGTGACGCGATCTCCTGTTGTGTTAATTGGTCTTTATAATAGTACCAAGCTACTTTAGTTAATAAATTTTCTTCAAAGTTCAGCTGAGTCATACTCTTCATCCCTTTCAACAATTGACCACAGCTTAAACATATGTACCATATATTTTGTTTATTCCAGTTGAAACGATTAATAGTACGTAGAAAAAAGTGTTCTAGATATAAAAAAAGGAATATACAATGCTACAAAACAAGTAGAACAAATAATCATTTTCTCAAAAAATGTTCTGGATAAAGGCAGGTGACATCATGTGGAGAACGTACCTTTATTACAAGTAAAGAAAATGAGTAAGGCGTTTTTAAATCGACTTGTATTAAAAGAAGTGAACTTACAAGTAGAGCGCGGAGATATATACGCTTTAGTGGGGGGAAATGGCGCCGGGAAATCAACATTAATGAAAATATTAACGGGGTTATATTCGTATGATGATGGAGAGATGTATGTAAAAGGAATGAAGCAACAGTTTTCAAATCCATCAGAAGCACACCGAAAAGGTATTTATTTAATACCGCAAGAACCACTCATTTTTCCGCATATGACTATTGAAGAAAATATATGTATCGGGTTAAAAGAAAAGAAAAAGAAAAAGAAACTAAAAGTACAGATTCAGCAATTGATTAGCAGCTTAGGATGGGATATTGACCTTAATAAACTAGGAGGAACATTATTGATTGCGCAACAACAGTTAGTAGAAATCGTTAGAGGATTAATAAGAGAAGCTGAGATTCTTATTCTAGATGAGCCAACATCGACATTAACAACACACGAAATTAAGAGTCTTTTTGTGTTGATGAAAAGTTTACAAGAAAAAGGAATTGGGATGATTTATATTACGCATCGTTTTCCAGAAATCTTTGAAATTGCCAACAAAGTAGCAATACTACGTGATGGAATGGTTGTAAGCCAAGGTGATGTATGTGACTATACATATGACATGCTGATGGAGGGACTATTGCCAAAAGGATATAAACAGAAAGAGAAAATAGAAGTAGTTCAAGAGACAGTAAAGACGAAAAAAATATTAGAAGTGGTTGATATAAATGGTCACGCATTCGAAAATATATCATTCACTGTACATGCCGGTGAGGTTGTAGGTGTTGCTGGCATTATAGGATCTGGCAGAACGGAATTAGCAGAAGCGATATTTGGATTGAAAACTATAAAATCAGGGTCTATCTTATTGGGTGGAAAATCAATTGATACGTGTTCTTTGCATAAAAGGCTAGACGAAGGACTAGTTTATGTGCCAGAGGATAGAGCGAGGAATGGAATTTTCTCAATTGCTTCTGTTAAAGAAAATATTGCAGCAGCAAGTTTATATCAAAATAATCGCTTTTTTATAAATCAAGAAAAAGAAAGCGCTTTAGTTAATTCGTTTATAGAACAGTTCCGAATTGTTGTACAGAATATGAATAAAGAACTGGCATCTTTATCAGGAGGTAATCAGCAGAAGGTCGTGCTTGCGAAGTATCTTGCATGTAATCCTAAAATTATTATTCTTGATGAGCCGACTCGCGGAATTGATGCGAAAGCAAGGCTTGAAGTGTATGAGACGATAAAAAAAATGAAAAGGGAAGGACTCGCAATTTTATTAATCTCTTCAGATGTTGAAGAAATTGTCCAATTAGTAAACCGTGTATATGTAATGAGAAATGGGCGATTTGTTTCTCATATGGAAAAAGAACAACTGAGTGTGAATGAAGTTACACGCCTTGCATACGGAGGTGTAGCGGAATGAAACATATGTTAAAAATGCATGAAACGTCTATCATACTGTTACTACTAATTTATATAGCTATTGTAGGAATGATAAACCCTAGTTTTATTCAATTTAACTCGTTATCTTTACTGATGAAATCAAGCGTTATTTTAGTCGTGCTAGCAATCGGTCAATCGTTCGTCTTATTTACGAAAAATATAGATGTATCAGTTGGTTCAAGCATGGGGTTAAGTGCAGCAGTTTGCGGAATGATGTTAACGAATGGGTATAGTGCATTCTTGTCGATATTTGTAGCTATTATACTTGGGGCCATTATTGGTTTCGTAAATGGTATTGGAGTTGCGAAGTTTCGGGTACCAGCCATTATTATGACATTAGGCATGTTAGGAATTATTAGAGGTACAATGTTAATTTTCACAGGCGGGAAGTGGATTGAAGATATTCCAAACGATTTTAAGCAGCTGCCATCTATCATCATTCTTGGTTTACCTATAACTGTATGGTTCGTTCTTATTATTTTACTACTACTATACTTCTTTTTAAGAAAAGTGCCATTGGGAAGATACTTTTATGCGGTAGGTGATAATGAAGATGGCGCGAGGCTTATTGGTATACCTGTTAATAAAGTGAAGATATATGCGTTTATGATTTCAGGCATAAGCGCTGCGATCGCTGGTTGCATATTTGTTATGAATATCGGTTTCGTGCCAAATCAAACAGGTACAGGATTAGAATTACAAGTAATCGCAGCCGCTGTACTAGGAGGAATTCATTTAAAAGGAGGAACAGGATCTTTATTTGGAGCTGCATTAGGAGCGTTATTTTTAGAAACAATAAGTAGCTCACTCGTCTTTTTAAAAATACCAGCATTTTGGAATAATGCTATTTCAGGTTTTTTATTATTACTTATCATCATATTAGATAGTGTTATGAAAAAGTGGAAGGCAGAAAGGAGGATGAATCTATGAAGTATGTATATAGATGGGAAGGGGTTCTAATTGTATTACTTCTTGTAGAATTCATCCTTTTTAGTTTAATAAATAGTGATTTCTTAAATATTAGTAATCTCCTTTTTAGTACAAATGATTTCTTATTTATCGCAATTGCGGCGATACCAATGACTTTTGTTATAGTAACAGGAGGAATTGATGTATCGATCGGCTCAATAATGGGGCTCACTTCGATCTTAATCGGTGTACTTTGGATGAACGGAATACCTATTTTGTTTGCTGTTATAATCGCCCTAATAATTAGTTGTTTAGCAGGCGCTTTAAACGGACTTATTATAAAAATGACGGATGTAGAACCACTCGTCGTTACACTCGGAACGATGTTTTTATACGGGGGAATTGCCCTCGTCATTTCAGGAGGGGCAGGTGCTTCTGGGTATGAAGGAATAAGCGGTTTACCAGACGTATTTGTACAACTGGCAAATGGTAGTTTTATAGGAATACCGAATTTATTATGGCTACTGATCGTATTAACAGTTTTATGTACTGTGTTATTTCATCGAACTATATACGGGCGCCATGTAAAATTAACAGGTGCGAACGAAAATGCAGCAAAATACACTGGGATTAAAACGAAAAAAGTAGTCATTATTGCTTACATACTTTCAGGGTTAGGAGGTGGATTAGGAGGCGCTTTCTTAACTGCCTACTTCGGTTCCGCACGTGCTGATATGGGAAGTGAAACAATTTTACCAATCATTACAGCAGTCGTCTTAGGCGGTACACTTATTACAGGCGGAAAAGGAAGCATTATTGGTACTGTACTGGCGAGTATTTTCATTGGGCTCATGCAGTATGGCTTGCAAATGACGGGTTTAACAAATGAACAATCCAATGTAGTAATAGGTATTATCCTTATTCTTTCAGTTATTATGAGACATTTCAAATTACATCAATTCTTAGCGGAGAAAAGAAAGAATTTGCATAAGGGGGAAATGTCATGAAGAGAAAACTGGGGATTGTATTGATTGTATGTATTTGTTTAATCGGTTTAATTGCGTGTTCTAGTCAAACGGCAGATAAGAAAAAGGTTGATGATGTGAAATTTGCATTTATTCCGAAATTAACAGGGGTTGGTTTCTTCACATCGGGTGGTGAAGGGGCAAAAGAGATGGGAGATAAGTTAGGCGTGCAAGTGAAGTATGATGGACCGTCTGAAGCGAGTGTTTCAGGGCAAGTTAAATATATAAACAATTTCATTAATCAAAACTATGATGCGATTATGGTTTCATCTACGTCAGTGGATGGGTTATCGCAATCACTGCAACGTGCTAAGAAAAAAGGGATGACGGTGTTAACATGGGATTCTGATGTGAATCCGAAAGATCGTTCTTTTTATATAAGCCAAGGAACACCAGACCAACTTGCTAATTTATTAATAGAAATGACTTCAAAGCAAATTGGAGATAAAGGAAAAGTAGCCTTCTTTTATTCTAGCCCGACAGTAACGGATCAAAACCAATGGGTAACGAAAGCGAAAGCAATTATTAAAAAGAAATATCCGAACTGGGAAATTGTAACGACGCAGTACGGTGAAAATAATGCGCAAAAGTCTTTGTCAGTAGGAGAGAATATTTTAAAAACGTATCCTGATATTAACGCAGTCATTTGTCCAGATGCAACGGCACTTCCGGCAATGGCACAAGCAGCTGAAAATTTAAAAATGGATAAAAAGGTTGTCGTAACTGGCTTCTCTACACCAAACGTTATGCGTGATTACGTAAAACGAGGAACAGTAGCACAATTTGGTTTATGGGATGTAAAACAACAAGGTGCTCTCGCAACGTATGTAGCAAATGAAATTGTTGTAAAAGGGAAGAAGTTAAAAGTAGGGGATAGCTTCGAAGTAAAAGGAATTGGAAAAGTGAAGGTAGAGCCAAACTCCATTCAAGGATATGATTATGAGGCAGAAGGGAATGGAATTATCGTATTACCAGAACGAGTTGTATTTACGAAAGATAATATTGATAAGTATAATTTTTAGTAGACAAAAAAACGTCCGAATATATCGGACGTTTTTTTATTTCTTCATTAATTATGAACAGTTTCTTTTTCGTTTAATCCAAGTGTACGACCAGTAGAAGTGTGAAGATCTTGGAACAATCTTGGATTTTCAGTTAGTGAAATGCCATATGAAGGAATCATTTCTTTTATTTTTTCTTCCCATTCTACCATGCGGCTTGGGAAACATTTTTCTAATACTTCAAGCATGACGTGAACAGCAGTAGAAGCACCTGGTGATGCGCCTAGTAATGCGGCGATTGAGCCGTCAGCTGCACTTACTACTTCTGTACCAAATTGAAGTGTCCCTTTACCGCCAGCATCAGTATCTTTAATTACTTGTACACGTTGCCCAGCAACTACAATATCCCAATCTTCACTTTTCGCGTTCGGAATGAATTCGCGTAATTCTTCCATACGTTTTTCATGTGATAACATAACTTGCTGAATTAAGTATTTTGTAAGTCCCATTTCTTTTACACCAGCGGCTAACATCGTTAAGACGTTATTCGGTTTTACAGAACCGATTAAGTCAAGATTTGAACCTGTTTTTAAGAATTTAGGTGAGAAGCCTGCGAATGGTCCAAACAGTAAAGCTTTTTTATTGTCTATATATCTCGTATCTAGATGAGGTACAGACATTGGCGGAGCACCAACCTTAGCTTTACCGTACACTTTCGCATGATGTTGCTCTACAACTTTTTGGTTTTTACATACCATAAATAGTCCACTTACCGGGAATCCACCGATATGTTTTGATTCAGGGATACCAGTCTTTTGAAGTAGAGGTAGGCTACCGCCACCGCCGCCAATAAAGACGAATTTAGCAGTATGATGCTCAATTTTACCACTATTCATATCGTGTACTTTTACTTCCCACAAACCATTTTTCGTGCGCTTAATATTTTCGACACTATGCTTGTAGTTTAGCTCGACATTTTTTGTTTTTAAGTAATCAAACAACATACGTGTTAATGCACCGAAGTTAACATCTGTTCCAGAGTCAATCTTCGTTGCCGCCATCGGTTCATTAGATGTGCGGCCTTCCATAATGAGTGGAAGCCATTTTTTTAATGTTTCAGGAGCATCAGAAAATTCCATTCCTTGAAACAGTGGATTTTTTGAAAGCGCTTCAAAACGGTTTTTTAGAAACTCAACATTTTTTTCCCCTTGTACTAAACTCATATGAGGTAGTGGCATAATAAAATCTTGTGGATTACGAATTAATTTGCTCTTTACAAGATATGCCCAAAATTGTCTTGAAAGCTGGAATTGCTCATTCACTTTTACAGCCTTACTAATATCTATAGATCCGTCAGCTTTTTCGGAAGTATAGTTCAGTTCGCATAGCGCAGAATGCCCTGTACCTGCATTATTCCATTCGTTAGAGCTTTCTTCCCCGGCACTTGCGAGTTTTTCAAAAACTTTAATTTCCCATTCTGGTGCTAATTCTTTTAGTAATGAGCCTAACGTTGCACTCATAATTCCTGCACCAATTAAGATAACGTCTGTTTTTTGCTGCATGTTGCTCATGATAATCTCTCCATCCCCTATATTGGCAAAAAAGTGTAGGTGTTTTCTATGTCTAAGCCGTAAAAGAGAAACACCGCCTAGGCCCCACCTAGGTGTATACCTTTTTTGTCTCAATTATATAACCATCTCATACTCTATTATAATAATTAATAGACTAAAATATCTAGTGTTATCTGATAATTTTAAACTATTTAACGTTTTATTCGCTAAAAATCTTATTTAACAAGCTCTTTTAAGGTGATAAATAGAAAAAAATTACAGTTTGAAATTATCTCGAAAAAGCTTACGTATCCTTAAGTGACTAAATCGAGTACCTTTTTATGGAATTATTCTTTCTGTAATGGTAAGATTATTCTGAAAAATAAAAAGGAGGGACTCTAATGTGTACAAAAGAGCAAATTTCAAACTTATTTCGAAACTTTTCAATAAAGGAATGTAAAGGGTCAAGTGATTTATATGAATATTTATCAATGAAAATTGCTGAAGATGAGGAAGTACTTACACTATCGTCCTATGCTCAGGTAGGTCAACCAGTCCCAAACTTACTATTAGGTGCAGTACATTATTTATTGTTAGCAGGGAAAGAACATCATTTAAAAACGTATTATAGTAGTTTAGTTGAAAATGCTGATACAAATTTAGATAAAGCTTTTAATCATTTTAAAGATTTCTGTAAAGAGTACCGAGAAGAAATCATTACTTTGTTACAAACGAAACTCGTTCAAACAAATGAAGTAAGACGGTGCGCATACTTATACCCAAGTTTCTGCTACATATTTAACAAAGTGAAGAAGCCGTTAGCGTTAATTGAAATTGGGACAAGTTCTGGGTTGCAACTGTTCTGGGACCAATATCGTTATTCGTACGGAACGGATGAAATGTACGGAAATATAAATTCAAATGTGCATGTAACTTCTGAAATAAGAGGGACGAATGTGCCGCATTTTCTAAAAGAAAGCCCATCTGTCGTAGAAAGAATTGGACTGGACTTACATGTGAATGATTTACATAATAAGGAAGATTATTTATGGTTACGTGCTTTAATTTGGCCAGAACATAAAGAAAGGCTTGAGATGTTTGATCAAGCTGCATCTTTAGTGAAAAATGAATCTGTCCAATTAATAGAAGGAGACGGTGTAGAGCTATTATCATCTATTATTGAACAAATAAGTGAAGAAGCTGTTATTTGTATTTTCCATACACATGTTGCAAATCAAATACCAGAACAAGTAAAACATAAGTTAGAAAAACAAATACAAGAAATTGGCGCAAAACGTGATGTATTCCACCTGTATAACAACATGTGGGATCGTGACCTTCATATTGATTATTATATTAACGGAAACGAATATCGTGAAACGGTTGGAGAAACAGAAGGGCACGGGAGATGGTTTAGCTGGAAGATTGGAAATGAGACGCTTATTTAGATTAATAGGGGCGCCCTCACTTGTAAAAGATGGGTCCATAGGCTCAAGCATTGACTAAATGGTTAAGGAATAAATGTATTAGTAACATACAAAAAATGCTTCGGAGAAATCCTAAGCATTTTTTGAATTACATTTAAACCCCATAATGGATCATGTACTTCTGTTCTGCTGCAGCTTGTACAATTTTTGAAGCTAACTCATTCAGCTCATCAGATTTTCTGAAGAACTTTGAGGATGTAACTGTTTCATAGAAAATTGCTAATGATTCAGGCGGGATAATTGTAATACCACAATAAGCTAAACCGTATTTCTGATTTTTGACTGTATGGAAGTAGGTTTTCATAATTGATAAATTTTGATTTAAACTACTGATAATATCATCATCAACAGATATACAATGATATTTCTCTGGTGTATAATCTTCGTAATTTTTTTGAGAAGTAAAATCGTCAATTATTCCAAAATCATGGACACATGCCATCATTATCATCCTTTCAACTTTAATAAAGTGAGTTCTATTAAAGTAAAATCGTCATTTTGTTTACGTGTAATAGAAATGATTATGTAGTTCATTAGTATAGTACTTCATAAAATATCTTCGTTTCTTCTTCGTGAAGACAGTTTACTTATCGGTAAACTCATCGGGAGCCCAAGTGGCGATTTCATTCCCAGGTGCAGCGACTACAAGCCATTGCTCACATAGGACACCAGCTTGCCAACATTCATAATAATCATGAAAACCATTTAAAAAAATAATTTGTCCACTCTCTAATGTAATAATTAAATGAGGGCTTTCTAAGCCAAGTTGTATATCGGTAACTTTTTGTCTTCTTATCTTACATATTCTTTCATATTCTTCTTTCTCAGAATAAACTTCAAATTCATCTTCATTTAATGGGTAGCTTTTTTGAGGTTTATTAAATAAACACCATTTGGATTCGATATTGATATATAATTGTCCGTCATAATCAACTGAGTCGTGAAAGTTTGTGAAATGAATCTTTATAGCGCCTGGAGAAATACCAAATTGTAATCCATCAACTTGTGATCCGATGAATAGATTTTTTAACACTTTTTCAGCGTGAATTTTATCCTCTGTATTCATTATTGAATTCCTCCTTTTCATAAAAATATACCTTATATTTTTATTGTAATAAATAAATTTTCATGTAAAATGAACCTTTTGTGAAAAACGAGCGAATATAGTGTGAAGGATTATGAGAGGGGAACGGAGCTTTGGATGAAGTACAATTAAAAGAATGGCTATATAAACGAAAGTATGTTATCTAAAAAAGACCTTGAGAAAGTGTTACTTTCGATTGTTGAATAGATATTTAGTAAAAGAAGCAACTAATAATTATATTATGTAAACTCTTTTTGTAAAACACCCATAAAAAAATGGATGTTTTATATTTTGATATATTAGGTGGAATATATAGTTTAAAAAAGCGGAATACTTTGCGGAAAGTTAAAAACATTTTTCGGATCGTATTTCGCTTTTACTTTCATTAATCGGTCAAAGCTGCAACTGAAGTATGCATCTGGCCAATTTTTAATGGAAAGGTCAGGTGTATTAACGTAGACACCCTTTGTAAAGGGGAGCATTGCCAAGCGGAAATCTTCAACCCATCGAATACTTCCACCAGCACCTTCTGATTGCCCCCAAGTAGCAAATATTGGCATGTTTGATAGTGCTTTTCGGTAAAAGTAAGCAGTTGCCTCATTTGGCACCTCAACAACAGCACCGCCTAATCTGTGGAAAAATACGGAGGTGGTGGAAAAGGGTAAGTTAAATCGTAATTTCTATTTGATTGCCTTCTGGATCGCCTATTACACTTTCATAATAGCCATCTCCAGTAAAACGTGGTCCATTTAATAAAGGATAACCAGCATCTTTTATCACCTTTGTTAGTTCATTCACACGTTCTTCACTACCGACAGAAAAAGCCATATGAGTATAGCCGGTTATGTTTAAATTAGGCTTATTTTCAATCCCTTTTTTACGCATAAGTTCAAGTCTTGCTCCAGATTCGAACGTAATAAAATAAGATTCAAATTGTTTCGTTTTATTATGATATAAAGAGTTTGCTTTACCATTAAAGTATTTCATATAAAAATCACGCATACATTCTAAGTCATTTACCCAAATTGCAATATGTTCAATTTTCATAGGTTTCACCAATCCTATCTGTATCAATTAGGCTTCCACTGTATTAAATTTGCATTTGCATTGCAACAATTTTGCTTCGCTATTAAAGCTAGTTGTTAATTTTTGATTATGTACGTACATACAATATGTAATTAAGTGAATGACCATCATAGTAATTACAGAAAAGGGTGAATGAAGCATATGAATCAATTTGAGCAAATGATGTACGTTGGTGTCATCATGTCTATTGTACTATCCGTAATGATTTTAGGGTCCTTATATTATAATCCTCGACTTTCGTTAACTGATTATCCGAAAGATATTCAAAAAGTAGTTTTTCCAAAATCGATTCATGAAAAAAAGCAAACCATTTATTTTAATATTGTATATAATACTATTCTTTTCGGTACTCCTTTCCTTTCTACATATATACTACATAAGCATGAAAAGTTAATGTATATGGATGCCTATTTACACACTTTTGGTATTTTAATGATTTGCAATTTAGTAGATTTACTTATAATTGATTGGCTAATTTTTTGCTGGATTACTCCAAGGTTTGTTGTGATTCCTAGTACGGAAGGTATGAAAGGATATAAAGATTATAAGTTTCATTTAAGAGGGGCTATTGTCGCTACTCAAATTTTAGCAATCGTAAGTTTATTTTTGGCGGGAATTGCCACAACTATTTAGTGTGAAGAAGGGCATGGAGCTTTTATAAAAGATAAGGAGATTTATAATATATAGAATTAGAAATGAGAATTTGATAGTATTGGAGTAAGGAGTTTTAATAACAGTATATTAAACAATATTAATATACTGTTGCAAATGTTTTGATATTATGTAAAATTATACAATTTTACGGAGGCATTTGATAAAATTCAAAAAAATTTAATGGAGGCTAATATGAAAAAAGTAATTGGCGCAGCAACAGCAACTGTTTTTGGATTGGGAGCGTTTACCACAACTGCTACCGCAGAAACAATCGTAACAGCAGATGTACTTAACGTACGTGAAAAACCGACTACAGAATCAAAAGTGGTCGAAAAAGTAAAGAATGGGCAAGAATTAAAAGTCATAAATACCGAAGATGGCTGGTCAAAAATTGAGTTGAATGGTAAAGAAGTGTTTGTAAGTTCGGAGTTTACAAAAGATGTATATCATGTAACGGCGAATTTGTTAAATGTACGTACTGAAGCAAACACAGATTCAGAAATTCTTGGCAGACTAAAAAAAGATGATGTAATTGAATCAACGCATCAAGTAAAAGACGGATGGTTGCAATTTGAGTATAAAGGAAAAACTGCTTATGCAAACGTTTCTTTCCTATCAAGTACAGCACCAACTGAAAAGAAAACTGAAGAGAAAACGAAGCAAGTAGCGAAAGTACAAAAATCAGTTAAAGAAAAGAAAGAAGTAAAGACGCAGAAAGTAGCAAAAGCGAAAGAAACAACGAAAGCACAAGAAATAGTAAAGCCTAAAGAAGAGGCAAAAGTAGTAAAAGTTAAAGAAGAAGAGAAAGCGCAAGAAATAGTAAAACCTAAAGAAGAGGCAAAAATTAAAGAAGAAGTAAAAGTTAAAGAAGAAGCAAAAGCTAAAGAAGAAGAAAAAGCGAAAGAAATAGCAAAAGCTAAAGAAGAAGAAAAATTAAAGAAATAGCAAAAGCTAAAGAAGAAGAGAAAGCGAAAGAAATAGCAAAAGCTAAAGAAGAAGTAGAAAGCTAAAGAAGAAGAGAAAGCGAAAGAAATAGTAAAGGCTAAAGAAGAAGTAAAAGCTAAAGAAGAAGTAAAAGCAAAAGAAATAGCAAAGAAGAAGAAAAAGCAAGAGAAATAGCAAAAGCTAAAGAAGAAGAGAAAGCAAAAGAAATAGCAAAAGCTAAAGAAGAAGAAAAAGAAAGAAAAAGAGAAAGCAAAAGCTAAAGAAGAAGAGAAAGCAAGAGAAATAGCAAAAGCTAAAGAAGAAGAGAAAGCAAGAGAAATAGCAAAAGCTAAAGAAGAAGAGAAAGCAAGAGAAATAGCAAAGGCTAAAGAAGAAGAGAGAGCGAAAGAAGCATCTAAAAACAACATACAGTCTGCTAAACGTGAATTAACGGTAGTAGCGACAGCGTATACTGCTGATCCAAGTGAAAATGGTACATATGGTGGACGCGTTTTAACTGCGATGGGGCATGATTTAACGGCAAATCCGAATATGAGAATTATTGCAGTTGACCCGAAAGTAATCCCATTAGGATCTAAAGTATGGGTAGAAGGCTATGGAGAAGCGATCGCTGGTGATACTGGAAGTGCAATTAAAGGTAATCGTATTGATGTTTTAATGGGTTCAAAAAGTAAAGCTATGAATTGGGGAAGACAAACTGTTAAAGTGAAAATTTTATAATAACAATAATTATCCAAATAGAAGTCAGTTCTCTTTATTGAGGCTGGCTTTTATTTTGTTAGTAGAAGGATAATAGGATTTTTAAAGGGCTTATTACTAAATCTGTAATTAAGTTATCAGCTTCATTACCAAAAACAACGGTAAAGCTTATAAATATGAAAAATGAAGATATACCTACAGATGAAGATAGTTACTGGGAAGCTTTTGACTTGTTCGGTTCTAAATATGTATGTAGATTATTAGGCGTACCATTATATGATGATCTTCCAAAGGATTTGGCGTGTCCAACTTGTGCGAAAGAGATGAAATATGTTGCTACAATTACTCAAGATATTGAGGAACGTGGACTTATTTCAGTAGTTGATTTCCAGTTTGGGGAAATGAATATATACTATTATTTATGTATAGATTGTTTAATTATAAAAACTGAAATACAAAATACATAACAAGCCTAACATATTATGTTAGGCTTGTTTTTCGATCGCAACATCATTAAGAATTGCATCAAATATATCTTTTTGCGTAAAGTTATCTGTAAAAATAGTTTCTGTGGCAACCTTAATAGTATCGTGCGGATTATACCATTTTTGTAGGGAATCCTCACCAAATTCATGTCGTTTGTCTCTTGTGTTATGTCGTCTAATAGTTTCCTCTAATGATAAATCAAAGTAATATGCAAATGCATTTTCATCAAAATAACGAATTAATTCTTTTAACATCTCACCATACCTATGACTGTTCAATATACCTTCTAAAATAACAAATTCACATTTTCCTTTTCCGTACTTCGTAATTTCAAATAGTAAATCATGTGATAAATTACCCATTGTGTCGTGTACTCTAAGCATATCTCTACGTACAACATCCTGTGATACTAAAAGTGTTCCTTGTCCGAAATGTTCTTGTAGTTGTTTTGCAATCGTTGTTTTACCACTTGAGGAGTTTCCTCTAAGAATGATTAAAGTGGATGTAAGTATAGGATTAGACATAATGTATTTCCCCCCAACAGCATTAATTATATAGAAAATTTTAACAAATAAAGTGAGGAAAGTGTATAATTAATATGATGGATATTTAAGGAGGGGGTAAGATGGGAGATATATTAAAAAATGCACAACCTATATGGAAACGGACTTGGTTTCGTTATCTAGGGGCATTTTTTATTGTTCAGTTACTGTTTACCCCGCATTAAAGGGCAGTAAGACCCCCACCTCAAAATTTAGCGAAAGCGAAGAAGTTAGGTGGGGGTCTTACTGCCCGTAAAAGCCCGATTGGTTCAACTAATAATCAGTGGGGGATGAACAAAACCCCCACTGATTAAAGTTTCACTTTATTTTGTGTGAAATCACTGCGTGGGCGCCAAACTTTAGGCCAGGCGGAGAGTTTTTTAATAGAATATTAAATTCTCAATTTTTCACTGAATGGTTCACACTCTATACAATCCCGCAACTTAACGTATTTACAGCATTTTTTGCGATTACATTACTACCATATGCATTAGTAGGTGCAATGAAAGATGTAACAGCAAGAAAAAATATAAAGAAATAATAGAGGTATAATATGCTTTTTCAAAAAGAAGGTTTATTGATTAGATACGTAATGGAAGATGATGCATCTATCATTTCTAAATGGTTAACGGACCCAGCAGTCCTGCGGTATTACGAAGGACGAGATAATCCGCAATCTGTAGAAAAGGTGCTTGATCATTTTATACATAGTCCAAACAGTAATGAAAAAAGATGTTTAATAGAATTTGATACCATTCCGATTGGTTACATACAAATGTACCCAGTGGATTCAGAGTGGAAAGCGTTATATGGCTATAAAGAATCACAAAATGTATGGGGTATGGACCAATTTATCGGTGAACCAGCCTATTGGGGAAAGGGAATTGGAACAAAACTCGTTCAGGCAGCAATTACATATATTATGGGTGAAATGGGAGCAGAAGCAATTGCAATGGATCCGAAAGTAAATAATGAACGAGCAATAAAGTGTTATGAAAAAAGTGGATTTAAAAAAGTAAAGATTTTAAAGGAACATGAGTTGCATGAGGGGAAATTAGAAGATTGTTGGATGATGGAATATAAACAATAATAATGGCTTATACAAATAAAGGGGGATGTGTGAAATGAAAAAAGCATTAATCGTAATTGATGTGCAAGCGGGTATGTATACAGCTGGAATGCCAGTACATAATGGGGGAAAGTTTTTACAAACATTGCAAGAGCTTATTAGGGAATGTCGTTCAAATGATATTCCAGTTATTTATATCCAACATAACGGTCCTAAAGACCATCCGTTAGAAAAAGGTACGGATGGATGGCGAATCCATGCGGCCATCGCTCCGCAAGAAGGAGATAATATAGTTGAAAAGACGACTCCAGATTCATTCCATAATACAAACTTAAGCGAAGTGTTACAAGAGAAAGGAATTGAACACGTTATTCTTTCGGGAATGCAAACAGAGTATTGTGTAGATACGACAACGCGCAGAGCATGTAGTGAAGGGTATAAAGTAACGTTAGTGAGTGATGCGCATAGTACATTTAATACAGAAGTGTTACGTGCTGAAGATATTGTGAAACATCATAACGCAGTATTGGGAGCGTTTGCGGATGTTGTTGCAGTAAAAGACTTAAAAGTGGCTGCCTCTAAATAAGAGGCAGTTTTTTATTAGAAAAAATAGCGTCAAATATTGTTAGTAATTCGGTATTTTGAAATAATCACTTATATAATTTCACGTACCATAATGAAAAAATACAAAAAAGGAGCACCACATAATTAAAAAGGGCGCTCCTGCATTAAAACGTTACTTTTTCTTATCTTTATCCAATATATTTTGTTCTTCAGCAAACTCTGTACCATATGCAAAGCGGCGATTAATACGAATGTTATCATTGTTGTGCCTTGTATGAGAGTTAGAGAAGCGATGAACGATTACTTCAGATAAAGTGAAGACGATGGCAGAAAGGATACTGCCCCATGCAATTTGCATATAGTTGTCTAATAAAATATTACCGAAAATCCATACGCTTAAATATGTTAATAAGAAATCCGACATAATGGCACCAGTATTGCCAATTCGATTTAAAATAATTTTATCAACGAACATGTAGGATACGATTGTAACAAAGAGACTGAATGAAATAATTTGAACAAACGTTGCAGGGAAAAATAAAGCAAGCCCAATGCTAAATGCGATAATGCACGATATAAACTTGATAAGCACTACTGTGAAATCATTCAAAATTTACACCTCCGATTTATACATAGTTTTTCAATAAATTCTGGAGTTCATACATTGTAACGGATTTATTTACATAAAACTTTTTCATGTTCGGAATTTAGTCTAAATATTATAAAAACAATGAAAAAATGTTATAGTAAAATGAGAGTGTATGACATTTTTAGGTAAGGGGGAATCCAAGATGTGGATTACTTCAGAAGTAGAAATTCCAGATGAGTTAATTGATCACCTTGAGCAAGGAAAGTTAGTATTATTTGTTGGAGCGGGAGTTTCTATGAAAGGGAAATCAAACTTACCGAATTTTGATGATTTAGTTGATGAAATTGCAAAAACGTTATATGTCGAAAAACGTGAAATAACAGAGCCACATGATTATTATCTTGGCAAAATTGCGAAAACAAAAGATGTACATCAAGTCGCAAGAGATCTCGTTCATATAGAGAAATCAAAACCGAATCCATTGCATTATGCAATTCCAAGGTTATTTCCTTTAGATACAGATATCCGCATTGTAACAACAAATTTTGATCAACATTTTACAACTGCAATTAAAGAAATAAATAGAGATATCAATGTTTATTACGCTCCAGCTTTACCGACTGGGAGAGCTTTTAAAGGTCTTGCTTACATACATGGTAATGTAGAACAGGAGAAAGAGGCTTTAATTTTAACAGATGGTGATTTTGGAAGGGCTTACTTAACGGAAGGGTGGGCGAGAAGGTTTTTAGTTGATCTATTCTCAAATTACACCGTTTTATTCGTTGGATATAGTCATAATGACCCAGTAATGAAATATTTAGCAACTGGTTTACCACCAAGTACAAGACGATTTGCTTTTGTCGCACAAGGAGAAAATACATACCACTGGGAACATTTAGGGATAAGACCAATTGTGTATCCGAATAAGGTGAATAATCATCAATCCCTTGTAAAAGCGGTAAAACGCTGGGCTGAATTAATGGGTGATAATTATATTACGAAAAGAATGCGTATTCGGGATATTGTAACGGTTCCCCCGTCAGTAGAACAGGAACAATTATCATACATAAAGCAATCAATTAAAAAAATTGAAACAGTACGTTACTTTGTGGAATTTGCTCATGATTATGAATGGGTCGAATGGTTAGAAGCAGAAGGTAAATTACAAAATTTGTTTATGCTTACGCCAAACTATAATGAAGTAGATGAATTACTTGCAGAATGGTTAGTGGAACAATTTCTTTTTAGTCATCAGAAAGAATTATTTCAATTAATTTATAAAAACTATTCTAAAATATCACCGTTATTATGGAGAACAATTTGTAACTACTTAAACGAAACGAAGAGTAAGATGGACCCGTTGTTGTTTGCAAGGTGGACACTCCTTTTATTAGAAACAGCTGAAAAAGATAGTAGCTCTATAGAAAAGATTTCTAAGTTACTGCAAAAATGTTCTTTTCCTGAGCATAAAGAAATTGCCTTATTGTTACTAACTTTTATTTTAGACGGAAAACTGAAGTTGAAACGTGTAAGGAAATGGGGAAATGATACGCAAGAATCAATAGAACTCGAGGAATCGAGTCGCTTACCAGTATCTACATTTTCTCATGTGGAGCAAATTTGGAACGAAAAGATGAGGCCATATATCGCTTATTATGCTGTTCCAATTATGATGATTGGATTAGAAAAATTGAGAATGTTGTCGTTAAGACAAACGGCACTGAAAAAAAGAAATAAGGAAAATGTAGAGAAAGAGTTTCATCAAAATGACCTTGCATTTTTAATACGAATTGTAAAAGAGTGTCTAACTTATTTATGCGAAAACAATGAGAAAAAAGCGGATTATTATATTACAGAAATGATAGAAGCAAATAGTGTACTTCAAAAGCGAATTGCAATTGATGCGATGAATAAAAATATTTTTGTTCGTGTAGATGACAAAATGAAATGGTTGTTACATGAAGGACTTCTTTTAGATTTCACTTATAAACACGAAGTTTTTCAACTTTTAAAAAGGCATTATGCACATTGTTTAGAAAAAACAAAAGAAGAAGTCACTCGAACTGTAATAAAGCATCTTACAGAAGAGCGGGTATTTGATGCATGTCTCGTATTAGACTTATTATTCAAGTGTGATTCGAATAGCCCATCTACGGCAAATGGGTATGAGTTAATGAAGCAAAAGCATCCTCATTTTCATTCTGAACGATACAGTGTACAAAAGAAAGAGGATACAGCAGAAAGCATTACTTGTAATGTAACTGCTGACGGATTATTGCAGCTGAAAGATGTTGAAATTATGAAGCAAGTTCAGCAATTTTCGCAAGATGGTGTTTTTGAACAACGCCATTTTTTAGAGATGTTATCAAAAGCATGTAAATTAAACACAGAGTGGAGTATTTCATTTGCATACCAATTAGTAGGAGTGCAAGAAATAAGTAATGAAGTATGGTTTGTTTGTATTAGAGAATGGCGAAATAATCGGGGATTGACGAATGAGCAAATCCAAAAAATTATTCCGCTATTGCAGAAATTTGTTAGAAATACTGCTTTTCATTGGTTAATTAGTAGTTTTCTATATGAAATTAGTAATCGACTAGAAGAGTTAGAAGAGAATAGTATACGTGTTGTAAAACGATTTGCTTTTTCAGTGTTTCCTCAAGTTATGAAGAGTGATACAGACTTTAAGCTTGGGAAACAAGATTTTTATAATGAATCAATTCAGCATCCAGTTGGAAAAATGACGGCTGTATTATTAAAGTTGTTATCATATGATCATTTATACGATCGTAATGTATATGAATATTTATTTTTATTTGAAGAACAAGTAAGAGTTAATTCGGAACGAACAAACTTTATGTTTGCTCGTTTAATAGCAGATATTACATTCCTATATCATATTGAAAAACAATGGTGCCGAAAATATTTGTTACCATACTTAGATTTAAAAAAACAAAATGAGATTACGGAATATGCATGGGCCGGCTTATGTTACACGCAAATAAATCTACCTTTATTTACAGAAATGAAGCGATTTATTAAGTATGCGATAGAACATTTGGAAGTATTACATCCGCATACGAGAGAAGCTTTCTTGAAATGGCTTAGCTTTGTATTTATTAAATGTGTACTATATTGGGAGCAAAAAACAGATTGGTTATACCCGTTACTCATACTAGAAAATGAAGAAAATAAAATTAAGTTTATGCAGTTTTTATGCTATTACGTCAAAACATTAAGTGTAAAAGAACAACAAAAATTTTGGACAGCTTGGCTCAGTGTATTTTTGCGAGAACGACCAAAAATGGGTGAGATAACTGCAAGAGAATATGTAATGCTTTTACGTATTATTTTATACATGGATGAAATATTAGAAAAAGGATTATGTATTATGTCTCGTGCATTTTCAAGTGTACATGGTAAATGTGCAGGTGAGGAAATGAAGCAGTTATTGATTGAAATGCTTCATAAAAAAGAAAGTATGAAAGCGCATAAAGAAATATTTGCAAATGTGTTTTTTATTTTATTACAAACATGTCACGAAGCCGTTTTATTTGAAAAAGAAATCATAAAAATAAAAGAATTATTAGTTCAGTATGAAGTAGAGGAATATGTTTTACATTTACTAGAAAATGAAATAATTCGCATAGGAATTGTAATGGGTGATTTACAAAAAGAATTATAGGACGAAAGTGGAATTTAAAAAAATATATAAAAAGTTGTTGACAGTGTTTTGAAAAGCGTTCTATAATACGAATCATACTTATTCAATTTCAAAAACATTTGAATAAACAAAGTGCAATGAAGAGATCACAGTAGTGGTTAGTCTTACTGTAACAGAGAGCTGGTGGTTGGTGTGAACCAGTACAGGGATAATCATGAATTACAGTCTTGGAGCATCTTTTTCGTAATAAAGATAGTTTGTCTTTATGAGGAAAAAGCGGTCAATTGATCGTTAACAGTGAAGAGAGGTAGACGGAAAGTTAGTCTACAACTAGGGTGGTACCGCGATAAATATCGTCCCTACTGATTTATTCAGTAGGGACTTTTTGTATTTTAGTGGTTCAACTTGAAAATTAAATAGTCATGCATTGAAAGGAAAAGCAGTAGTTGTTGTTTCCCTGTAACAGAGAGCTGGTGGTTGGTGCAAACCAGTACATAAACAAGAGCGAATTACAGTCCTGGAGCATCTTTTTCGTAGTAAAGATAGTATTGTCTTTATGAAGGGAAAGACGGTCAGATGATCGTTAACAATGAAGAGAGGTAGACGAAAGAAGTCTACAACTAGGGTGGTACCGCGATAAATATCGTCCCTACTGATTGGATCAGTAGGGCTTTTTTGTACAAAAAAGTGGGTTTTTAACTAGTAGTTCATGTCTTTGTAAGAATTATCAGTTTAAAATAAGAAGAGGTATCGATTCCACTATGAATTTGTATAATTAGTCAGTTCAGAAAATAGAGAATTTTTTATTCTCTTACTATACTTTTAAAACATTAGAGGAGGATTTCCAAATGGCAAATCATGAATTAGATCAATTACGTAAACAGGTAGATGAAATTAACTTACAACTATTACACCTTTTAAACAAACGTGGTGAAATTGTTCAAAAAATTGGAGAGCAAAAGCAAGTACAAGGTACGAAACGCTTTGATCCAGTACGTGAGCGTGAAGTACTTGATATGATTGCAGAGCATAACGAAGGACCATTCGAAACATCAACAGTTCAACATATTTTCAAAACGATTTTCAAAGCAAGCTTAGAGTTACAAGAAGATGATAACCGTAAAGCGTTACTAGTATCACGTAAAAAGAAACAAGAAAATACAATCGTTGATGTAAAAGGTGAATTGATTGGAAACGGAACACAAACGTTCATCATGGGACCTTGTGCAGTAGAAAGTTTAGAACAAGTTCGTCAAGTAGGGCAAGCGATGAAAGACCAAGGCTTAAAATTAATGCGCGGTGGTGCATTCAAACCGAGAACTTCTCCATATGATTTCCAAGGTTTGGGAG
This sequence comes from Bacillus sp. TE8-1, assembly GCF_008368855.1. Lineage (NCBI taxonomy): Bacteria > Bacillati > Bacillota > Bacilli > Caryophanales > Bacillaceae > Bacillus > Bacillus sp. TE8-1. The sequence continues at coordinate 44,879 of NZ_QPET01000036.1, forward strand.
TAGAAGGACTTCAAATTTTACGTCAAGTAGCAGACGAGTTTGACTTAGCAATTATTAGTGAAATTTTAAATCCGAACGATGTTGAAATGGCATTAGACTACGTTGATGTAATTCAAGTTGGCGCACGTAACATGCAAAACTTCGATTTATTACGAGCGGTAGGTAAAGTTAACAAACCAGTATTATTAAAACGTGGATTAGCAGCAACAATTGATGAGTTCATTAACGCAGCGGAATACATCATTGCGCAAGGTAACGATCAAATTATTCTTTGTGAGCGCGGTATCCGCACATACGAAAGAGCAACACGTAACACATTAGACATTTCTGCAGTACCAATTTTAAAGAAAGAAACACATTTACCAGTTATCGTTGATGTAACACATTCAACTGGACGCAGAGATTTATTATTACCAACAGCGAAAGCGGCACTTGCAATTGGCGCAGATGCAGTAATGGCTGAAGTTCATCCAGATCCAGCAGTTGCATTATCAGATTCTGCACAACAAATGGACATTCCAGAATTCCATAGATTCATGGATGAGTTAAAAGGTTTCAAAAATAAATTATCTTAATTCCATATCATATATGCATTGAAGAGGAAACAGTAGTGCTTATCTCACTGTTAAAGAGAGCTGATGGTCGGTGTGAATCAGTACAAAGGTAAGCATGAATTACAGCCTTGGAGCATCTTTCCCGACAACTTTTGGAGGGTAAGACGGTCAAACGATCGTTAAAGAAGAAGAGAGGTAGACGAAAGAAGTCTACAACTAGGGTGGTACCGCGATAAACATCGTCCCTACTGAGCGCTCAGTAGGGACTTTTTTGTACAAAAAAATAGTAAAGGGGCAAGAGAAATGAGATACATTACAGCTGGAGAATCACATGGACCGCAGTTAACAGTTATTTTAGAAGGTGTACCAGCAGGTTTGACACTTACGGCGGAACATATTAATAAAGAATTATTAAGAAGACAAAAAGGTCATGGACGCGGAAGACGTATGCAAATTGAAACAGATACAGTTGAAATTGTAAGTGGTGTTCGTCACGGGATGACACTTGGATCACCGATTACGTTAATTGTAAAAAATGATGATTTCAAACATTGGACGAAAGTAATGGGTGCAGAGCCAATTTCTGAAAAAGAAAGTAAGGACATGAAACGTACAATTACAAAACCACGTCCAGGACATGCGGATTTAAATGGAGCAATTAAATATGGTCATCGTGATATAAGAAACGTATTAGAGCGCTCATCTGCAAGAGAAACGACAGTTCGTGTAGCTGCTGGTGCAGTTGCAAAACAAATTTTAAGCGAATTAGGCGTAAAAATTGCAGGACATGTTCTTGAAATTGGTGGAGTAAAAGCAAAACATATTTCAAACTTACCGATTGAAGAAATCCAAACGATAACTGAAAACTCACCAGTTCGATGTTTAGATAAAGAAGTAGAGCAAGAAATGATGGATGCGATTGACAACGCAAAAAGTAGCGGAGATTCAATCGGTGGTATTGTGGAAGTTATTGCAGAAGGTATGCCAATTGGCGTTGGTAGTTACGTTCATTACGATCGTAAATTAGATGCAAAACTTGCTGGTGCAATTATGAGTATAAATGCATTTAAAGGTGCTGAAATTGGCGTAGGTTTTGAAGCGGCAAGACAACCAGGAAGTAAAGTGCATGATGAAATTCTGTGGGATGAAGAAAAAGGATACACGAGAAGAACGAATAATGCCGGCGGTTTAGAAGGCGGTATGACAACAGGTATGCCAATTATCGTAAGAGGCGTGATGAAGCCAATTCCTACTTTATACAAACCGTTAGCAAGCGTTGATATTGATACGAAAGAAGCATTCCAAGCGAGTATTGAAAGATCTGATAGTTGCGCAGTACCAGCGGCGGGTGTAGTAGCTGAATCTGTTGTGGCATGGGAACTTGCAGATGCACTAGTCGAACAATTCGGAAAAGATCGTATGGAATTATTAAAACAAAACATTATGCAACACAATAACTACGCAAAAGAATTTTAATAAAAAGGTGGGTTTAACGTGCAAGTAAAAGATCAACTATCATCATTACAACCATATAAACCAGGTAAATCACCAGAACAAATGAAAGAAGTGTACGGAGATCATTCGTTTGTGAAATTAGCATCGAATGAAAATCCATTCGGCTGTTCGCCACGTGTTTTAGATGAGTTGCAAAAATCGTGGTTGGAACATGCTTTATATCCTGACGGAGGTGCTACAACGCTCCGTCAAACAATCGCAGATAAGTTACATGTGAAAATGGAACAAGTACTTTGTGGTAGTGGTTTAGATGAAATCATTCAAATAATAAGCCGCGCCGTATTACGAGCGGGAGATAACATTGTAACAGCAGGTGCAACATTCCCACAGTATCGTCATCATGCCATTATAGAAGGTTGCGAAGTGAAGGAAGTTGCGTTAAATAACGGTGTATACGACTTAGAAGAAATTTCTTCAGTAGTAGATAACGATACAAAAATTGTATGGATTTGTAACCCGAACAATCCAACAGGCACATATGTGAATGACCGAAAATTGACTCAATTCATTGAAGGTATTAGTGAAAATACGTTAATTGTCATTGATGAAGCGTACTATGAATACGTAACAGCAAAAGATTTCCCAGAGACATTACCGCTTTTAGAAAAACATAAAAATATTCTTGTACTTAGAACATTTTCTAAAGCGTACGGATTAGCTTCTTTCCGCGTTGGATATGCGGTTGGACAGGAAGAGTTAATCGAAAAATTAAATGTCGTTCGTTTGCCATTTAACGTATCTTCATTAGCGCAAAAAGCAGCGACGATTGCTTTTGGTGATGACGAGTTTATTGAAGAAATAGTTCGTGTGAATACAGAAGGATTACAACAATACGAGAGCTTTTGTAGGGAAAATGATATTCCATTTTATCCATCGCAAACAAATTTCATCTTCTTGCCAGTTGAGAATGCTGGAGAGATTTATGAAGCTTGTGCACATGCAGGATTTATTATTCGTCCGTTCCCGAATGGTATCCGTATTACAGTCGGAACAAGGGAGCAAAATGAAGGGGTGATTTCAGTGTTACAACAACACTTTGAAAATAAAAAAAGAAAGTCTCGAGATGAGGAAAATGCGTAAAAAGGTAGTATTAATTGGAACTGGTTTAATCGGAGGCTCTCTCGCATTAGCAATTAAGAAAGAGCACGATGTAACGATAACAGGTTATGATATATTTCAAGAACAAGTAGAGCGTGCAAAAGAATTACACGTAGTAGATGAAATAGCAGTTGATTTACAGCATGCATGTGAAGAGGCACATTTAATTGTTTTTGCTTCTCCAGTTGAAGAAACAAAGAAGCTATTACACAAACTTGCGTCATTCCGTTTACGAGAAGATGTTATAGTGACTGATGTTGGTAGTACAAAAGGCACGATTATGAATGAAGCAGAAACTTTATTTTCAAAGGAAGTATCTTTCATTGGTGGACATCCAATGGCAGGTTCTCATAAAACGGGAGTTGAAAGTGCAAAAGCGCATTTATTTGAAAATGCATTTTACATTTTAACACCGATGCATCATGTGCCAAATGAACATGTGGAAGAGTTAAAAGATTGGTTAAAAGGAACGGGATCACATTTCCTTGTTTTAAATACAGAAGAACATGATTATGTAACAGGAATCGTTAGTCATTTCCCGCACCTTATCGCAGCAGGTTTAGTGAAGCAAGTAGAGAAACATGCAGGAGATAATCCGCTCATTCATCAGCTAGCTGCTGGAGGGTTTAAAGACATTACACGTATCGCATCTAGTAGTCCGAAAATGTGGAGTGATATTGTAAAGCAAAATCGTGAGCATTTAATGGTATTATTAAAAGAGTGGATCTCTGAAATGGAAGATTTATATAAAACAGTTTCTACCGGAGATGCATGCGAGATTCAAAACTATTTTGCAGATGCGAAAGAATACCGTGATTCTTTACCAGTAAGAAAGAGAGGGGCAATTCCTGCCTATCACGACTTATACGTCGATGTATTAGATAAGGTGGGGGCATTGGCTCATATTACGAGTATTTTGGCGCGCGAGGAAATTAGTATTACGAACTTGCAAATATTAGAAGCGCGTGAAGGACTGCTTGGGGTATTACGTATTAGCTTCCAAAGGGAAGAAGATCGTATGAAAGCAAAACTAGCGCTTGGAGAAGAAGAATACCAAACTTATGAAACAATTTAAATGAGAAGGTGAAAAACGTGAAAGAAAGAACAATACAACCTGTTAATAACGGATTGAATGGCAATATTACAATCCCAGGTGATAAATCCATTTCACACCGTGCTGTTATGTTCGGTTCTATTGCAGAAGGGAAAACAACAATTAAAGGTTTCTTGCCCGGTGCAGACTGTTTAAGTACGATTTCATGTTTTAAAGAAATGGGAGTAGAAATTACGCAAAACGGTGATGAGGTTACTGTAGTTGGTAAAGGATTAGAAGGTTTACAAGAACCAAAAGCTGTATTAGATGTTGGTAATTCTGGTACAACAATCCGATTAATGTCAGGTATATTAGCTAACACACCATTTTTCTCTTGCGTACAAGGTGATGAATCTATCGCAAAAAGACCGATGAAGCGTGTAACAAACCCATTAAAACAAATGGGCGCAAACATAGACGGCCGAGAAGAAGGAACATTTACACCGTTAACAATACGTGGCGGAGATTTAAAAGCAATTGAATATATTTCTCCTGTTGCAAGTGCACAAGTAAAGTCAGCTATTTTACTTGCAGGTCTTCGTGCAGAAGGTGTAACAGCTGTTACAGAACCACATATTTCACGCGACCATACGGAAAGAATGCTCGAAGCATTTGGTGTTAAAGTAACTCGCGAAGGGAAAACAGTGAAGCTGTCAGGTGGACAAAAATTAACAGCAACAGACATTCAAGTGCCCGGTGACGTATCATCAGCAGCATTTTTCTTAGTAGCAGGTGCAATCATCCCAAATAGTAAACTAGTATTACAAAATGTAGGAATGAATCCAACCCGTACAGGTATTATTGATGTTTTAGAAAAAATGGGTGCTACGTTCACTGTAGACCTAATTAACGAAGGGGCATCAGAACCAGCTGCAAATATTACAATCGAAACATCTTCATTAAAAGGAATTGAAATTGGCGGAGATATTATCCCTAGACTAATCGATGAGATTCCTGTAATCGCATTAGCGGCAACGCAAGCAGAAGGAATTACAGTAATTAAAGATGCACACGAATTAAAAGTAAAAGAAACAAACCGTATTGATACAGTAGTTGCTGAGTTAACGAAACTAGGAGCTCGAATAGAAGCAACTGATGACGGTATGATCATTTACGGAAAATCAGCTCTAAAAGGCAATACAGTAAATAGTTATGGTGATCACCGTATCGGAATGATGCTTGCAATTGCTGGCTGCCTAGCAGAAGGAAAAACAATTATTGAAGATGCAGAAGCAGTAGGTGTATCATATCCTACATTCTTTGACGAACTTCAAAAGTTAGCTAAATAAAAAGGGTGGAAAGCAGATACGTGATGTATCTGCTTTTTTGTTAAAACGTCCTTGTAATTTCACTTACCGAACTATAATAGTTAGAATTATGATACAATTCAAAAAGGGAATGGAGGAGAATTATATGAATGTCATACAATTAAAAGAAGATAAATTCAGAGAAGCATTACGTTTATCAGAATACGCTTTTCAATATAAAGTAGATGAGGAACGATTACAGCAGCAACTTACAAAAATGAAGGAAAGTCATGAAATATACGGCATTATGGAAGGGAAAGACTTAGCTGCAAAACTACACCTCATCCCGTTTCATATTTACATAGGTAAAGAAAAATTAAAAATGGGTGGCGTTGCAGGAGTAGCGACGTATCCAGAGTACAGAAGAAGTGGGTATGTAAAAGAGCTACTTCAACATTCACTTCAAAGAATGAAAAAAGATGGCTATACAGTCTCTATGTTACACCCATTTGCTGTTTCATTTTACCGTAAATACGGCTGGGAACTTTGTGCGAATCTACTCAAATGTCATATAAGTAAGAGCGATTTAGTGATGAAAAAACAAGTAAATGGTACTGTGAAACGTTTTAATAAAGAAAATCATCCAAAAGAAGTCGAGAAGCTCTATGAAGCATTTGCAGAACGTTTTTCATGTATGTTAGTTCGAGAGAAGAACTGGTGGTTACAAGCGGTTTATGATGATTTAACATTAGCGATTTACTATGATGAAAATAAAAAGGCAGCAGGTTACATGTTATACAAAATAGAAAACTATAAAATGACAGTAGAAGAATTTGTACCACTGCATAATGAAGCACGAAATGGTCTATGGAATTTTATTTGCCAGCATGATTCTATGATTAAAGAGTTTGAAATGAAAGTAAGTGAAAACGAACAGTTGTTATATACATTGCAAGAACCACGTGTGAAAACAGAAATAAAACCATATTTTATGGGAAGAATTGTAGATGTAGAGCAGTTCTTAAAACAGTATGAGTTAAACTGGAACAATGTACAACAAGAAGTCATTTTACATATTACAGATTCATTTGCACTGTGGAATAATGTATCGGTGAGACTTGCAAATTATGAAATAGCAATTATAGAAGAACCAATGGATAAAGGGATCAAGCTAGATATAAATGCACTATCTACAATACTGCTTGGATACAAACGCCCATTAGAACTAAATGAATTAGAATTAATTAGCGGAAGCGAAGAGGAAATACGGGCATTTGAGAATGTAGTACCAGTGCGCAAGCCGTTTATTTATGATTTCTTTTAATTTGCATATAAGATGGAGTTGTTTCGAACAAAATTTTGGGATAGCTCCATCTCATCGTATTAATTTTTGTCGGTAAGTTGATATATCCTGAAAATCGCTGATATAATTTTATTCACATACAAGAGAATAGAATCGCAACTATACGTTGTCACGCACTTGACTTTTATTCCCTGTAATTTATAATTAAAAACGGAATGAATTTTCATTCCTGAAAATAGAGGTGGAAAAAATGGCTAAAAACAAACAAGAGGATATTTTTGATGCTGCGATGCAACTTTTTGCAGAGCGTGGTTACGATGGTACGACAATTCCAATGATCGCTGAAAAGGCAAAAGTCGGTGCGGGTACTATTTATCGCTATTTTGAAAATAAAGAGGCACTTGTTAACTCATTATTTTCAAAAAGTATGTTAGAGCTTTCTGAAATAATAAAAACGGATTTTCCTGTTGAAGCAAATATTCGTGAACAGTTTAGTCATACGTACAACCGTTTATTTGAATTTGCGAGAAACAATGTAGATGCTTTTTTATTTACAAATTCTCACTGTGATAGTTATTTTCTTGATGAACAGAGTAAGAAAATATTTGATGATTTTATAGGCTTCTTTATGAATATTATTGAAGATGGAATCGCAAAAGGTTTTCTTCGTCCATTGCCTCCAGTTGCTTTAATTATTATTGTATATCAACCGCTAGAAAAATTAACGAAAGTAATTGCAACAGGGCAATTAGAATACTCGAAAGAGTTAGTAAAAGAATTAGAAGAAAGCTCTTGGAACGCTATTAGAATCATTTGATTCTATAGCTTTATAAGGACAGGAATGAATATTCATTCCTAAATAGATTTAAAAAAATGAGAGTAGGAAAGGATATTTGTGTAACTAAGGGAATGAACATTCATTCCGGAAAGGCTAGTTTAATAGAATTTACAAAATAACGTAATAGAATAATAGGAATGAACGTTCATTCCGTTACTAACGTGAAACTTTCAAAACGGGAGATGATTCAAATGAGCAAGTTAAAAAGTTGGAGAAGTTTATCTTTTCTATTATGGATAGTTATTACTATTACAATGGTCGTAACGATGCCTAATATGGATAAATTAGTGAAGGAAAAAGGGAAAATTACAATCCCTAATACAAAGCAAAGCAGTATTGCTGACAAGATGATGAAAGAGATGGATAAAGAAGGGGTTGAAAAGTATGAAATTATAGCCGTTTTTAATAGTGGCAATAAGGCAGCTTTAACAGATGAACAAAAGAAGGAAATAACAAAAACAATCAACGCCCTGCAAAATGAAAAAGAGCAATTAGGAATTAAGGAAGTTGTTTCACATTTAGACAATAAAGACTTGGAGAAACAATTAGTTTCTAAAGATAATACGACTATTTTAACGCAAATATCGATAGATAAAAAACACGGTGAAATATCAAAGGTTTCAAATAATCTTCATGAAAAAGTGCAAACGAAAGAGGTAAAAACGTATTTAACAGGAAGTGACTTAATAGCGGGTGATTTTCTTAAATCCTCTCAAGAGGGAGTGAAAAAGACAGAAGTTATTTCAATCATTTTCATTCTTGTAGTATTAATCCTCGTATTCCGTTCACCAGTTGTTCCAATTGTTTCTCTTCTTACAGTTGGTATATCGTATTTAGTTTCAATGGGGATTATTGCTCAGCTTGTAGATCAATTTAATTTTCCATTTTCAAACTTTACACAAGTGTTCGTAGTCGTCGTCCTGTTTGGGGTAGGAACAGATTATAATATTTTATTATATACGAGGTTTAAAGAAGAATTAAGTAAACAAGAAAATGCATTTTTAGCTACAAAAGAAACATTTAAATCAGCAGGTAAAACTGTATTATATAGCGGAATTGCGGTGCTAATTGGTTTTGCATCACTTGCGTTAGCAAGTTTTAAATTATATCAATCTACTTCAGCGGTAGCAATTGGTGTCGCAGTTTTATTACTAGTATTAACTACGTTAAATCCGTTTTTTATGGTGCTTTTAGGAAAAGGGATGTTTTATCCCGTTAAAACATTTAAAGGTCATGAAGACAGTCGTCTATGGGGATTCTTTGCGAAAAACTCAGTAGTGAGGCCATTTGTAGCTTTAATTATTGTATTCGTGATATCAATTCCTTTCATATTAAAGTATTCTAATACACTTAATTACAACGATTTATTTGAAGTAGACAATAAATATGAGTCGAAAATGGGGATTAACGTAATAGAAGAACATTTTCCACCTGGTTTTTCTTCACCAAGTACGTTAGTCATTCAATCGAATAACAAGTTAGATGAGGCGAGTTCGCTTCAAACTTTAGATGAACTAACTGATAAGATTTTGAAAGTAAAAGGTGTGTCAGAAGTATATGCACCAACACGTCCAACTGGTGAGAAGATAAAAGAATTATATTTAAATAAGCAAGCGGGAGAATTGAATACAGGATTAGGAGATGCCGATGGTGGCATAAAGGAAATTAATGATGGATTAACAGATGCGAAAAATAAAATGGGAAGTAATGATTCAAATAGTCTTGCGAATGTTCAAAAATTAATTGATGGAACGAACGAGGCGAAAAACGGGGTATCAGCATTAGGAACAGCTTTACATCAATTATCAAATGGCATAAACGACGGTGCACAAGGAGCACAGCAAATTGAGAGTGGTTTAGCTTCAGTAAACGAAAATATAAATGTCCTATCTAATGCAACGTCGCAGCTGCATGCTGGTTATGCACAGTTAGAAAAAGGTTTAAACTCTTACGATCAATACTTCGGAAGTATTTCTCAAGCGATTGATGGTGCGAAAAAGGGATATGAACAAATTGAAATGTTAATGACCAATTTCGTTCAAACGAAACCAGAATTAGCGAATAATCCAAACATACAACAAACGATAGGAATTGCTAAAGAGGCTCAAAAGAAATTAAGCGTACTTTCAAATGAATTAAATCAATTAGCAACACAGCACAAAACGGCGATGAGTTCATTTAAAGAAGCGAATCAATCGTTACTGAAAGTGGATAACGGCTTAAAAGAAATGAGCAATGGAGTTAATAAGTTACAAAAGGGAGCAGCCGATCTTAAAAATGGATTAAATGAAGGTTCTTCAGGTTCAAAACAAATTGCAAATAAATCAGTTGAGTTACAATCTGGATTAACGAAAATAAACGATGGGCAAGGACAACTTTTAACGGGCCTTAAAGACCTGCAAGAAAAGATGGGGCAATTACAATCCGGTTTATCTAAAAGTACAGAAGGGCTTGGAAAAGTAAGTAATGGCCTGCATGACGCACAAAAATATTTAGGGGAGCTCAATGAATCGAAGAGCTCTGAGAAGTTTTATATTCCAAAAGAAGTGCTAGAGGGAGAGGATTTCCAAAAAGCATTGAACACGTACATGTCACAGGATAGAAAAATTGCTAAAATGACTATCATTTTAGATGTAAATCCGTATTCAAAAGAAGCGATGCCAATTATTCAAGAAATCAATAAAACAATCGATGGCACTGTAAAGGGAACGGAATTACATGATGCGAAAACAGCAATTGGCGGAACAACAGCTAGAAACGTTGATTTAAAAGAAGTAACAGGGCAAGATTTCTTACGTACAGCTACAATTATGTTAATTGGAATTGCGATTGTATTAATCGTAATTACACGCTCATTACTAAACACAATATTTATTATTGGCTCATTACTATTAGCGTACTTCGCATCACTCGGTATAAGCGAACAAATTAGTGCACATGTATTACATGTAGATTCATTAAGCTGGAATGTTCCATTCTTTAGCTTCATTATGATTGTCGCTTTAGGAGTGGATTATAGTATTTTCGTAATGATGCGCTATAACGAGATAGAAGGGGATTCGGTAACGAAAATTGTAACTGCATCTCGTCATATAGGAGGAGTTGTATTATCAGCGGCGCTAATTTTAGGCGGGACATTTGCAGCATTAATTCCATCAGGTGTATTAACACTTATACAAGTTGCATCAGTAGTTGGCGTTGCACTTCTTCTATTAGCTTTAATTGTGATGCCGATATTATTACCGGCGTTAATAGGGTTAACGAGTAAAATGAAGAGTTACAAAGAGAAAATAATAAATACGAAATAAGAAGAGACTGTAGGGAATGATTTCTCTACAGTTTTTTCGGTATATAATATTTCAGATGAAAATGAATCCGATATATTATAGAATGAGCAGTGAAAGGTTATATGAGAAAGAGGTCGATGATATACATACAATAGCTAGGGGAATGGACAAAAACTATCCGATTTCATTGTAGAAAGGTAATCAACCGTTGCTATTCATCCAGCTTCTACTATATAATAGCTATAGTCTACAATAATTGAGTCGTAATATGCGATTTTTTAAGACAATCGGTGAGAAAACGCTGAAATAAGCGGTATTAGTAGGAGGACACAAATGATTACAGTAAGTAACGTTAGTTTGCGTTTCGCGGATCGCAAATTATTTGAAGATGTTAACATAAAATTCACGCCAGGTAACTGCTACGGTTTAATCGGAGCAAACGGTGCTGGTAAATCTACATTCCTAAAGATTTTATCTGGAGAAATTGAACCATCAACAGGTGACATACATATTACGCCAGGTGAGCGTCTAGCAGTATTAAAACAGAACCACTTCGAATATGAAGAGTTCCCAGTATTAGAAACAGTAATTATGGGTCACACGCAACTTTACAAAGTAATGCAAGAGAAAAATGCTATTTACATGAAAGAAGACTTTAGTGATGAAGATGGAATGCGCGCTGCTGAACTTGAAGGTGAGTTCGCTGAGCTTAACGGTTGGGAAGCTGAGTCAGAAGCTGCAATTCTTCTTAAAGGTTTAGGTATTGGTGAAGACCTTCATGATAAGAAATTGTCAGAATTAACTGGGGCAGAGAAAGTAAAAGTATTACTTGCTCAAGCTTTATTCGGTCAACCTGACATTCTATTATTAGATGAGCCTACCAACCACTTGGACTTAAAAGCGATTCAATGGTTAGAAAACTTCTTAATGAACTTTGAAAACACAGTTATCGTAGTATCCCATGACCGTCACTTCTTAAATAAAGTATGTACGCACATGGCTGACCTTGATTTCGGTAAAATTCAACTTTATGTTGGTAACTATGACTTCTGGTATGAGTCAAGCCAATTAGCTTTAAAATTAACACAAGATGCTAATAAGAAAAAAGAAGAGAAAGTAAAAGAGTTACAAAACTTCATTGCACGCTTTAGTTCAAACGCTTCTAAAGCGAAACAAGCAACTTCTCGTAAAAAATTATTAGACAAAATTACATTAGATGATATTAGACCGTCATCACGTCGTTACCCATTCGTTGGCTTCACACCTGAGCGTGAAGTAGGAAATGACTTATTAACTGTTGAAGGTCTGTCTAAAACAATTGATGGTGAAAAAGTGTTAGATAATGTGTACTTCACTTTAAATAAAGGTGATAAAGTTGCATTTATCGGCCGTAACGATATTGCGATGACAACATTATTTAAAATTCTTATGGGTGAAATGGAGCCGGATAGCGGTTCATTCAAATGGGGTGTTACAACCTCTCAATCTTACTTCCCAAGAGATAACTCTAAGTACTTTGAGAACAGTGATTACAACTTAGTTGAATGGTTACGTCAATTCTCTCCACAAGATGAGTCTGAAAGCTTCTTACGTGGTTTCTTAGGCCGTATGTTATTCTCAGGTGAAGAAGTTAAGAAGAACGTTTCTGTATTATCTGGAGGCGAAAAAGTTCGTTGTATGTTATCTAAAATGATGTTAAGTGGTGCGAACGTAATCACACTTGACGATCCAACGAACCACTTAGACCTTGAGTCAATCACAGCATTAAACAACGGTTTAATTGCATTCAAAGGTACAATCTTATTCACATCTCATGACCATCAGTTCGTGCAAACAATTGCAAACCGCATTATCGAAGTAACACCAAACGGTGTAATCGATAAAGAGGCTACTTATGATGAGTTCTTAGAAAATGAGGAACTTCAAAAACAAGTAGATGCAATGTACAAAGGTCAATAATATATAATGAAAAAACTCGCTCTTTTTAGAGCGAGTTTTTTTGTCGAGAAAACGTAACATCGCTGGTCGGTCAAATGAATAATTATTCAAATATAATATTAATGAACAGGAGAATTTTTTCATGTATGAAGGGATGTAATGACTTTAAGATTTAAAGAGTTAGTTGAAGAAGGGAAATGTAAGTGGAGTAATATAATCAAATCGTATTATTTTGTCATGTGAAATATGTACCAAATTTGGAGATAGAATAGTTTGCGAATGAGTTTATAAAGGTATATAGTATGGGGTGTCATAATTAGTGGATGAATCTTGGGAGAAAACAGGAAATGTTACAAATTTATTTTGTTAAATAGAAACCAAGGTCAAAATGTCTAGAAAGAAATAGTTGAATAAATACTAGCTTCAAATTATAATTACTAATATTCTTCATATAGTTAAATAAAGATAATCTATTTGAAGAAGAAAATTTGAATAGAGAGACAGACTTATAAAAAAATAAGCCTTGGATGATCAAAAGAGGTGGAGAAATGAAACAGTTCTTATTAAAGAGCAAAAGTGTGTTAAGCAATCATTTTGGATTCTTTCTGTTTGCCGTTATTTTATTGTGGCTCAAAACATATGCAGCTTATGTAACGGAATTCAATTTAGGAATTTCAAACACAATTCAAAAATTCTTGCTGTTTTTTAACCCGCTTAGTTCAGCAGTTCTATTTTTAGGACTTGCATTATTTGCAAAAGGGAAACGATCTTATATTTGGTTAATTATCATTAATTTGTTATTGTCGATTCTTTTATACGCAAACGTAGTATACTATCGCTTTTTCAGTGACTTTATTACGTTCCCGACATTAACACAAACGAATAACTTTGGAGATTTAGGTGGTAGTATTCTTGCGTTGCTACATCTTTATGATCCATTATACTTCTTAGACACGATTATATTAATTGTGTTAGTCGCAACAAAATTTGCAAATCCAAAACCAATTCGTGTTGCGAAGCATAAATTATCTCTAGTATTTGTAGCAGGTATTTTATTATTCAGTGTTAACTTAGGTCTTGCAGAGTCTGACCGTCCTGAATTATTAACAAGAACGTTTGACCGTAATTATATTGTGAAATATTTAGGTGCATACAACTACACAATTTATGATGGAATTCAAAGTGCGAAAGCATCGACAGAACGAGCATTAGCTGATGGCGATAATATGACAGAAGTACGAAATTATTTAACATCAACTTATGCAAGTCCAAACCCTGAGTATTTCGGTAAAGGAAAGGGAATGAACGTAATTTACATTCATTTAGAGTCATTCCAAAACTTCTTAATTGATTACAAATTAAATGGTCAAGAAGTTACACCGTTCTTAAACTCATTTACAAAAGATGCGAATACACTTTATTTTGATAACTTCTTCCATCAAACAGGACAAGGGAAAACATCTGATGCGGAGTTTATGTTAGAGAATTCAATGTTTGGTTTACCGCAAGGTTCTGTCTTTACAACGAAATCTCATAATACGTATCAATCAGCACCAGCTATTTTAGGACAACAAGGATACACATCAGCAGTATTCCACGGTAACTACAAAACATTCTGGAACCGTGACGATATTTATAAATCATTTGGTTTTAATAAATTCTTTGATGCGTCATACTACGATATGAATGAAAAAGATGTAGTAAACTACGGATTAAAAGATAAACCGTTCTTTAATGAATCTATTCCGTTATTACAAACGTTGAAACAACCGTTCTATACGAAGTTTATTACGTTATCGAACCATTTCCCTTATCCAATCGATAAGGCAGAAGCAACGATTGAACCAGCAACAACAGGTGATTCATCAGTAGATACGTACTTCCAAACAGCACGCTATTTAGATGAATCTGTAAAAGGCTTCATCGATTACTTGAAACAATCTGGTTTATATGATAACTCAATTATTGTTATGTACGGAGACCATTACGGTATTTCAGATAATCATAACGCAGCAATGTCAAAAGTAATGGGTAAAGAAATGAACTCATTTGAAAATGCACAGTTACAACGTGTACCATTAATCGTTCGTGTACCAGGAGTGAAAGGTGGCGTACAACATCAATACGGTGGTGAAATTGACGTTCTCCCAACGCTATTACACTTACTAGGTACAGATACAAAAAACTATGTTCAATTCGGTTCTGATTTATTATCACCAGATCATAAACAAGTCGTTGCGTTCCGTAACGGTAACTACGTAAGCCCAACAGTTACTGCACTAAACGGCAAATACTATGATACAACTACTGGAAAACCTGTAGAATTTACAGATGAAATAAAGAAAAATGAACAAATGGTTCAAAACTCACTAAAATACTCTGACCAAGTC
Source organism: Bacillus sp. TE8-1 (assembly GCF_008368855.1). Lineage (NCBI taxonomy): Bacteria > Bacillati > Bacillota > Bacilli > Caryophanales > Bacillaceae > Bacillus > Bacillus sp. TE8-1. The sequence goes on from NZ_QPET01000036.1 coordinate 60,142, forward strand.
GTAAATGGTGACTTATTACGATTCTACACACCGGAAGGATTCACTCCAGTAGATCGTTCGAAGTATAACTATAACAACCGCGATAAAAACAAAACGAAGGTAAAAACGACTCCGGAAGGGGAAGCTAAATAAATAATAAAAGGCGCTATTCATATGAATAGCGCCTTTTATTTGTAAATATACCATCATTATGAGACAGAACCAGCTGTTGCTTTTTGTTTTGCCTTTCCGAAGAAAACTACACCGACGATGATAATAATGATAAATGCCCATTTAACGAAAGGGTTACTTTCGAAAAATCCAGCGAACCATTTCTCATCTACAATCATTTTCGCGGCAGTATAAGCTAAAACGGCTGCTCCGATCGTAATAATGACAGGAAAACGATCCACCCATTTTAAAATCAATGTACTGCCCCATACGACTACTGGAATAGACACTAATAATCCGATGATTACTAAAGAAAAGTTACCATGGGCAGCTCCTGCAACAGCTAGTACATTATCAATGCCCATTAACGCATCAGCAATAATAATGGTTTTAATAGCAGACCAAAATCCTTCTTCGGCTTTAATATCATGATTTTTGCCCTCAGCGATCAGCTTGTAAGCGATCCAAATAAGAAGTACACTACCAATTAGGAGTAATCCAGGTATTTTTAATAACCAAACGACAACTAAGGTAGCGAGAGCTCTAATAGCGATTGCTCCAATGGTTCCCCAAATGATAACTTTCTTTTGTTGGTCTTTCGGTAATCTTCTTGCTGCTAACCCAATTACGATGGCGTTATCTCCGGCTAACACTAAATCGATGACAATAATGGCAAGCAAGGCAGACAAATATTCAGATGAAAGAAAATCCATATACATATCACTCCTTAAGAGTAATATGTGCTAAAGTGTTGATAATATAAAAAAGGATTGAAATTGTATATTCAATCCTTTTTTGACTGTATTCTGACATGTATGCTTTTATTTTGAATAAGTCGCTTTTGTAGTTTTTTACTTATCGCGTTTCTTTTTTTAATTGATTCCAAGCTTCTTCAGTTTGCACTATAAATACGATTATATAACATCTACTTATTTAAACTAGGTTAAAGATAGCATGTGATATTTCAAAGTTAAATTTATCCCACAGTAACGGGCAGTAGGACCCCACCTCAAAATTCAGCGAAAGCGAAGAAGTTAGGTGGGGGATCAACTGCCCGTAAAAGCCCGATTGGTGAGGGCTGATAATCAGTGGGGGATGAACAAAACCCCCACTGATTAAAGTTTCACTTTATTGGATAAAAGGGAAGGGACGTATAATATTGATATGGTGCAAGCGTGTATAGGTTTTCTCTATAAGGAAATTCTAAAAACGATAAAAAAGACTTGATAACCTACTAGAGGGAATCAAGTCTTTTTATTACATACGATTATCATGCCAGAAGTTTAATGGGAAGTGTTCGTTCTCATTATATGCTTCTAATTCATATCCTTTTTCTTTCAGTCCTTTAATAATTCCAGGAACTGCTTTTACTGATTGTGGATGAATATCATGCATAAGGATAACTTCTGTTGGATTTGTAGCACCATGTAACACGTTTTCTACAATTTTAGCAGATGCAGCATCAACTTGCATTTTGTTATATTTCCAGTCTAAAGAATCAATTGTCCAATCCCAAACTTTTAAGCCATTTTCTACAACTTTGTTGCGAAGAGCTTCGTTTAATCCTGGCATAGAGCCGTAAGATGGACGAGTTAATACTGGTGATTTACCTAAAACACCAGCGATTAAGCCTTGGTCTTCCTTCATTTCATCTACGTAATGACCTTCAGTGTAAAGTTTCTTGTAGTTATGAGTCATACTGTGCATCCCAACGTAGTGGCCTTCAGCATCTTCGCGTTTTACAAGATCAGGGAAAGCTTTTACGTTTGAACCAATTAGGAAGAATGTTGCTTTTGCATTTTCTTTCTTTAACATATCTAAAAGCTCAGCTGTGTATTTTCCAGGACCGTCATCAAATGTTAAATAAGCGACTTTTCTAACTTGCCCGTTATAATGTTTTGGAGCTTCTTTCGGAGCAAGAGATGTTTGAATCTCACTTACAAGTTGAACAGATTTTGCTTCATCCTCTGTACTAGCTAGAGCAGTATGTACTGATCCAAAAGCTACTTCGTATGTAAATAATACCCCCGCACAAACTAACATAGCCCTTTTTACTAAAGTTGTCATTCGAATTCCATTGTGCATAATTTTCCTTCTCTCTATAAAAGTTCTACTCTACTATATTAGCAATTATAGGTAGGGAAATGCAAAAAAACTTTTTTACAAGTGTAAAAAAGTTTACTCAAAAGTATGCAAGATTTTATATCAATTGCAGTTTTGAAAAATAGGATGAATTTAAACTTTATTATTTAAACTTTCAATCACCAAATCATACTTTCGTATCACTTCGTTTTCGTTCCAATTATTGATTCGAATATTTTTGATTTTTATTAAAATATTGGTAAAGAAACAATTACATGAAAAAAGGAGTGGGAATATGAATAATTATATTTGCACTACATGTGGAGTATAGTATCCCGAAAATGAAGAAGCACCTTCTCGCTGTAAAATTTGTAATGAGGAAAGACAGTATGTTAATCCAATTGGGCAGTCATGGATAACATTAGAAACAATGCAAAATAGCAATTTATACTAAAGTCCTATTGTTTATTAACTAATAGTTCTTTCAACTTAGGAAGCTTACCCTAATGAGGGATGTTAAAGGGAATATAGTAATAAAGCTTTGGAAAATAAAAAGGAGGAGATTTGCATGAAGAATTGGGTTCAATTTAGAATTGCAAGACCAACAGATAAATTTGAAAAAGTGATAAGTTTTTATGAAACAGGATTAGGTTTAAAACGTATAGGGGAATTTCACAATCATGAAGGATATGATGGGGTTATGTTTGGCTTACCAGATGAAGAGTATCATTTGGAATTTACTACACATGTTAATGGAAGTCCATGTCCGGCACCGACAAAAGATAATTTACTAGTTTTTTATATGCCTATTAAAGATGAAATTGAAAAGATAGTGAATCGATTAAGTAATATGGGCTATCATGAGGTAGAACCTGAAAACCCGTATTGGATAGAGAAAGGAACCACAATAGAGGATCCAGACGGTTGGAGAATTGTGCTTATGAATGCATCTGAATAAGAAAACTATTTTCATATGAAATAGAGTGTAACAAAATGATTTAGACATAAATCCCTACAGTGTTTGTAGGGATTTTTATATAAGAAATTTTATTGAGAGAGTTATTAAAATGTAGAAAGTATTTTGGCTAAGAACAAATGTAATAAACATAATTTATGAAGGAGGTATAAAAGTATGATAGTAAACCATTTTGAAGAGTTTTCTAAACATGTTGGAAATACACATCTCATTAAAAGTTCTTTCGTAGTTTATATCTTATTCTACGGAAAATTGATACCATCAAAAAACTGTATGTTTAACATGTATAGTTTTTTGATGGTATAGCTGTGCAATGTTTAAAAATTTCACATACCGTATTTTAAAAATAAATATAGGAAAACCAAAAAGTAATGTAGAATATATCGTACATACATATATACAGTCAACATAAAAGATAAAGAGGTGGGTATATGTTACTTGAGGAAGTAATGCGGCAACTAGAGGAATATGGAACAGAACAAAATCGAAAAACGTATAAAAACCACGGAGCGAAAGAGCCGTTATTTGGAGTTAGTTTTGCGAATTTAAAATTGTTAAAAAAGAAGATAAAAAAAGATCACGATTTAGCAGTTGAATTGTGGGAAACGAAAAATATGGACGCAATGACATTAGCAACTTATATTTTAGACCCGAAAAAAATAACGACAGAACAGCTTAATAGTTGGATTCAGGATGTTGATTATTACTGTTTAATGGATGTTCTTATGACATCTATATGTACTTCGCCAATTGCAATAGAAAGAATGGAAGAGTGGACAAAGTCTAATGATGAATGGATTGGAAGAGCTGGCTGGTCTTTATTAGCAAATATAGCGATTAAAAATAAAACGTTACATGATGATTTCTTCTCTCCGTACTTAGAAGAGATTAAAGAAAATATACATAATGAAAAAAATAGAAAAAAAGAAGCGATGAATAGTGCTTTAATCGCAATAGGAATTCGTAATGAAGACTTAGAGCGACAAGCGATTGAAATTGCAAGTGAAATTGGAAAAATAGAGGTTGATCATGGTGCAACATCATGTAAAACACCAGATGCAGAAAGCTATATAAAAAAAGCGAGAGAAAGAGCTGAAAAAAAGAAAGTGAAATAAGAAAAGAGGATCGGTTATGAAACCAATTGAAGCAGCACAAAACATAATTACATTACAATTTCCGAATTGTGATGTAGCTTTACTCGGCGGAAGCGTTGCACGAGGAGAAGCGACGAAAACATCTGACCTTGACATTGTAATAGTCGATCAAAGTTTAACTTCTTGCTATAGAGAATCTTTCTATAGTAATGGATGGCCTGTTGAGGTGTTTGTTCATAATTTCGAAACATATAAAACCTTTTTCAAAATGGATTGTGATCGAGGGAGACCGTCGTTACCACAATTAGTTTCAGAAGGGATTGCCTTAAAAGGGGAACAGGAAATTGTTGAGAAATTAAAAAAAGAAGCGAATGATTTACTACATAAAGGACCGGCTAAATGGACCGAAGAAACGATTAAGCAGAAGCGATATTTTATTACGGATACTTTAGATGACTTTATTGGTGCAACAAAAAGAGAAGAAGAATTGTTTATCGCTAATTTATTAGCCGATTTAGTACATGAATATGTATTAAGAGTAAATGGTAAGTGGCTTGGGAGTTCAAAATGGTTTATTAGAGTGCTAAAAAGATATGATGAGCAATATGCAAACAAATTTGTAGCCGCTTTTGATCATTTTTATAAAACGGGAGGGAAAAATGAATTAATTCATTTTATAGAAAAGACGTTAGAACAGTATGGTGGAAGAGTGTTCGAAGGATTTTCTATTGGTAAATAAAGAGAGGAGAAAAAAATGAATGTACCATATGTTCAATTAAGAGAATTGACACTAGATGATGTAGAAGATCGCTATCAATGGTCATTAGATAGAGATGTAACAAAGCATTTAGTTGTACCAGATCAATATCCTCCGTTCACTCGTGGAGATACGAGAAACTGGATTGAAGCTTGTATAAGCCGAAAAAATGGTTATGAACAAAGGGCAATCGTTACTGAGACAGGTATACATATTGGATGGGTAGACCTTAAAAATTTTGATAAAACAAATAAAAATGCTGAACTAGGAATTGCGATTGGAAATAAAGACTATTGGGGTAAAGGATTTGGAATGGCAGCTCTAAACAGCATGTTACAAATAGGTTTTTCTCAGTTTGAATTGGAGAAAATTTGGTTACGTGTAGATGAAGATAATACAAAAGCTAAAAAGAGTTATGAAAGTGCCGGATTTGTATGCGAAGGGTTAATGAGAAATGATCGATTGAGACAGGGAAAGTTCATTCATCGCTATCGTTACAGTATATTAAAAGAAGAGTATGAATCAAAAAATAATAACCTATAAAAATATTATGTAAATTAAAAAGGGGAAAATAAAATGATTCGATTACTTACAAAAGCGGATGCAAAAAAATATTGGGAGTTGCGTTTACAAGCACTACAAGTAAATCCAGAAGCATTTATAACGACTTATGAAGAAGCAGTACGTCAAGAAAACCCTCTTGAACGAGTTGCTAGTAATCTTTCATCCAACAGTAGTTTTACATTTGGTGCTTTTAATAATGAAAATCGTTTAGTTGGGGTTGTTACTTTATTAACAGAAGAAAAAGACGCATATAAGCATAAAGGACATATCGTTGCAATGTATGTAGATACTGAAAATCGAAGAAGTGGTCTTGCACGTGATTTAATACGTAAAGCAATTGAAAGGGCAAAAGAGATGAAGCTAGAGCAATTGAATTTAGGGGTTGTGTCAACGAACGAACCAGCCAAACGATTATATGAATCAATGGGATTTAAAACATACGGAATTGAAAAAAGGGCTATAAAAATGAATGGTGTGTATAGTGATGATGAGCATATGGTGTTGTTCTTTTAAGAGAGGAAGTTTTGTATGAAAGATCTCCATTTAGAAAGAAAAATGGACCCTCAAGTAGCGATTTTGTATGCGACGGTTGCTGATACGTTTAATAGATTGCAAAGGTTAGTCGAAGGTACTGAAGAGAACGAACTATCCTATAAAGGGTCTGAAAATAATGAAAATAGTATTGGGCAGTTACTTCAGCATTTAGCAGTTGTTGATTTACATTGAGTGTATCGTTTCAAGGGAGAAGATGTTCCGCCAGCATTTGAAAATAAATATGGTCCTATGTTAAATGAAGTAGGAGAATTACCAAGTTTAAGAAAAAACACATTGCAAGAGTTAATGCAAGATTATGAAGCAGTGCAAAAATTGTTTTATGAAGAATGTATGAAACTAACAGAAACTGATTTAACGCGGGAAGTTTTGTATGAAAAAGGGGAAACCGCGACAATAAGATGGGGAATATGGCATATAGCAGATCATAATCGGTATCATCAAACCCATATAAGTCGATTGAAGAAATTATACAGAGAATATAAACTACATATTCTTTAATTTTTTAATGAACGAACGCCCCTAAATAATAATTAAAGGAGGCGTTTGTTTTTATTCGTTCGCTTTTCTTCCCAAGCTATCATTAAATTTTTATGATAATCTTTTGGTTTCTCAATAGAAAACCAGTAAATTGAATGTGCAATAGTTGGTAACCATCTTTTATAGCGGATGCGTATATTTTCATGGTGAGTATAGTGGGGCGAGATTAAAGTAGATTTTGACCCTTGAAAATTTTGACATGTAATGGCCTCGATTTCATACCAATGCACTTTATTCCCATGTAAATCTACTACAATTCCTTCATCATCACTAAAGTGAAATGTAAGTTTGAATGTAGATTTTTCATCGCGTATACTAAAATATATGTCATAGAGATAAAAAATTAAATATAAGGGGTTTTACAATGAAAGCAATTGTTATAGGGATACTGGCATCATTTTTCTTTGCCTTTACTTTTGTTTTAAACAGGGCAATGGACTTAGAAGGTGGAAGCTGGATTTGGAGTGCATCATTACGGTATTATTTTATGGTTCCAATGCTATTACTTATTGTTATGTATAGAGGGAACTTAAAGCAACTCTTTCAATATATGAAAAACAATCCGAAAGAATGGTTAGTGTGGAGTATCGTTGGATTTGGTCTCTTTTATGCACCGCTTAGTTTTGCTGGAGCGTTCGGACCAGGTTGGCTCGTTGCATCAACATGGCAAATTACAATCGTTGCAGGGATTTTGTTAACACCATTTTTTGCGGTGGATCCACTACATAAAAAACTTCCGATGAAGGAATTAGTAATGTCGGCCATTATTTTATTCGGTGTTGTTCTCATGCAAGTAGAACATGCTTCTTCATTAGGTATTCGTGAAACCGTTTTATGTGTAGTTCCTGTACTTATTGCAGCATTTGCGTATCCTCTTGGAAATAGAAAAATGATGCAAGTTTGTAAAGGGGAATTAGATGTATTTCAGCGAGTACTCGGTATGACATTAGCAAGTTTACCATTTTGGTTTTTATTATCTGGTTACGAAGTATCAACAGGCGGATTACCGTCAAGTAGCCAAGTTTTTCAATGTTTTATTGTAGCAGTTAGCTCTGGGTTAATCGCAACAGTATTATTTTTCTTTGCAACAGATCTTGTGAAAGATGATCCGCAAAAATTAGCAACAGTGGAAGCGACGCAGTCTGGTGAAGTTTTATTTGCGCTAGTAGGAGAGTTGATCTGGTTATCTGCACCAATTCCATCATCATTATCTTGGATTGGTATGAGTCTCGTTATTATTGGAATGATACTTCATAGTTATGTGGCTGTCGTTGTAAAAAAAGAAGAAAAAATAACGGCGTAATGAGATTAGCTCTTTTTATTAAGAGCTAGTCTTTTTTCATAGAAAGGGATGAAAGTATGAATTTACAGTGTGTTAAACAAATTGAGAAAGATTCAATATTAAATGTGCTACAATATGCCGTCGGTCCAAATGAAATAAGCTTAAAGAAGGCAGTAATATTTTATCAAAGTAATAAAGGGACTTTGTACAAATATGAAGAAAAAGCTTGTCTAGGTATTGAAATAATCGGAGAAACTAAAGCACGCATATGTCATATAGCAGTGGCTCCAGATTATCGTCAAAAAGGAATTGCACTGCAAATGATTAAAGAAGTGGTAAGGATATATCAATTGACTTATATAGAAGCGGAGACAGACGATGGGGCGGTAGAATTTTATAAAAGAATTGGTTTTCAAGTTAAAAGTTTAGGAGAAAAATATCCAGGGATAGAAAGATTTCATTGTTACATGGAAAAATAGTATAAAAATATGCATATGGAGTATAGTTTGAAAAAATAGGATTTACATTTTTCTTCATTTCAAAAAACTCTCGCTCATCATTATCTACGATTTTAATAGAGTTTTGAGGCTTCAGTATAATAATATACATATTTTTGTAGTAATGAATATGATTAAGTTAAAAATTAAGAAAAATATGATAATATATTTATATAAAAGTTTAAATTTACGTGGCTAGTGGGGGAACCAATATGAAAATGAATGAAATAGTAGCAAGTACACAATTTCCAAATACAATCGAAACAATAACAAAAGATTTAAAAGCATTAGGAGTCGAAAAAGGAATGACAATTATCGTTCATTCATCACTAAGTTCTATCGGGTGGATATCTGGTGGTGCCGTTGCTGTAGTAGAAGCATTAATGAAAGTTGTTACGGAAGAAGGAACGATAATAATGCCAACGCAATCTTCGGATTTGTCCGATCCGAAACATTGGTCAAGACCACCTGTACCGGAAGACTGGTGGCAAATTATCCGAGATAACGTCCCAGCATTTGATTCACGTATAACCCCAACAAGGGGAATGGGTGAAATAGTTGAATGTTTTCGTACATATCCGAATGTAGTACGTAGTAATCATCCGTTAGGAAGTTTTGCTGCATGGGGAAAACATGCAGTAGAAATAACAATGAACCATTCGTTATCAATGAGCTTTGGAGAAGAATCTCCATTAAGAAAAATATATGATTTAGACGGGTACGTATTATTAATTGGTGTTGGATATGATTCCAATACGTCTGTTCATTTATCCGAGGTGCGTTCTGGTGCATGTGAGTTAATACAAGTAGGAGCACCTATTATAGAAAACGGTGAAAGAGTGTGGAAAGAGTTTGTTGAAATGGATTACGAATCTGAGAAGTTTGTAGAAATTGGTGTGGAGTTTGAGCGAAAAGGAACTGTAAAAAATGGGAAGATAGGGAATGCAACGTGTCGTCTAATGAAACAGCGTGATATAGTTGACTTTGGAACAGAATGGTTTCGTAAGAAAAATTAGTAAGGGATGGTTACAATGAAGGGGAAAAAGGTATTAATTACGAGCGGTGGTTGTCTAGAAAAATGGGATCAAGTACGCGGGCATACGAATATGGCCAAAGGTACAATCGGAAGGATAATCGCAGAAGAACTTCTAGCTAAAGGGGCACATGTTATATATTTACACGGTTATTTTGCGGAGAAACCGAGTGATATACATAGAGGGTTAGAATTACATCCATTTGAAGGAATCGTTGATTTACAAGATAAAATGAAAAGTATCATATCACATGAAAAGGTTGATGCAGTCATTATGGCAGCAGCTGGATCAGATTGGATTGTAGAGAAAATTTGTGATCAAGATGGTAATGTTCTTAATATGAACGGAAAAATTTCAAGTGATATAGCACCGATTATTCACTTTCAAAAGGCTCCAAAGGTATTAAAACAAATAAAAGAATGGGACCCAGAAACAGTACTTGTTGGTTTTAAACTTGAAAGTGATTTAAATGAAGAAGAACTGTTTGAAAGAGCAAAAAATAGAATGAAAGAAGCAAGGGCGAATGTAATGATTGCGAATTCACCACATTCTTTATATTCGCGCGGGGCTGTGCATTATGTAATTGGACAGGATGGTAAAGGGAAGTTGTGTAATGGGAAAGATGAAACAGCGAAAGAAATTGTCAAAAGCTTAGAGGTATTATGTAATCGTGTCACTGCTTTTTAAAATTAAGTTTTTAGATGAGAATGAATCCGCATAGTATAAGTAAGCGAAACTTTAATTGGTGGGAATTTTACTTTTACACGAATGTGAAGCGTATACCAATCAAGAGCTATACACAGAATAATTGGTGAGGAGTGGATTCTATGGAACATTTATTAAAGCAAGCTATTAAACTTAGAAATGAAAAGAAATATGCGCAGTCTAAAGAGATGCTTATAGGATTAACAAACTTTACAAAGGATGCAGAAGTACTGTATCAGTGTGCGTGGATACATGATGTAATGGGGCTAGAAACAGAAGCAGTTCCGTATTATGAGCAGGCAATCGCAAATGGACTTGATGGCGAATCGCTTTGCGGTGCTTATATTGGTTTAGGAAGTACATATCGTTGTATAGGGGAATATGAAAAGGCAATTACAGTATTAGAAGCTGGGGTGAAAAAATTCCCAGAGAACGCTCCAATGAAAGTATTTTTATCATTAGCAAAATATAACGTAAACGATCACGAATCAGCGATGAAATTATTACTTGAAACTGTCGTGAAAGTAGAGGAAGTAAAAGAATTTGAACGTGCCATTTCATTTTATAAAGACCATTTAAATGAGGTTTTTAAATAAAGGAGTGAACGTATGAAGGTTACACTATCACGAAGGCGAAAAGGTACTTGGATTGGACTCGTCTCTTTAATTATGCTATCAAACTATTTATTGTATGCCCTTCCAATTGTATCAGTTGCGCCGAAAGAAGTTGTGCTTGGGTCATTATTAGATTGCATGTTTGTCATTCCAATCATCACGTATTTCTTCATTATTCGAAAAAGATACTCGTTAACATATATAGTTCCTGTTGTAATAGCTGGTTATATTTTTGCAAGATTTATTATTCCAAGTGACTATTTACAAGCTTTTTCATTCATCTCTTATATTATTGTTGCGGCTGAAATTGCATTTGTAGGTTTAGAATTATTCCTTCTCTATAAAATTGTTAGAGTGCTTCCTAAAATAATAAAAAAATATAAAGAATATAGAAGAGAAAATTATTCCTTTTCTTATGCAATTGATGCAGCGTTTGACGCTACTATGAAAAGAGGTAAGTTAATAGATGTCATTCTAACAGAGTGTAAGTTAATCTATTATGCGTTTTTATCGTGGCGTGAAAAAGTACCAACAGGTAAATCTGTATACTCATATCATAAAAAGACTGGTGCTATAGGTGTGTATATCATGATTATTCACGCAACAGCAATTGAAAGCATTGGTTTTCATTATTTACTACATCAGTGGAATCCAGTAATAGCATGGATTTTACTTATTTTAAATGTATACGCGATGATTTATTTTATAGCTGAAATACAAGCGATGCGCAAAAATCCACTTGTCGTAACAGAAGAACAAGTAATCATTCAAATCGGATTAGGAAAGAAAATTGTTATGCCATTTACACAAATTGATAATATTGCGTTCTACAAGGGTGAATTGCTAACGGCAAAAGAAGGGAGACAGGTATTGGATGCAACTGTTATGGAGTTCATAAAAGAACCTGCTACTTTTGAAATAACATTAAAAGAGCCAGTGAAAGCGCAGTTGTTATACGGCTTTTCTAAAACAGTAAGTCGTGTTTACTTAAATGTTGATGAAGAACGAAAATTTTATGGTGCGGTTAAGGAAAAGTTAAAACATGAGTAATAGTACTGTTAGTTGCATAAAAACAAATGAGCTTCCGTTAGAAGTGAAAAAATATGAAACATGGATAGTGAAAAACTCTTTCTAAATAAGAAGGAGTTTTTATTATGTATTTGTATAAATCATTATATAAAAAACTATATACTTCTTTATTACTACATAAATGGATATAATTGAGGATAGAACTAGCATAAGGGGAAACAAAATAATGAATAAGTTACTTACATCGAAAATTGAAATTATAGAAAGAAAAATCCGGTATAACTCAACAATAGTAGATCACAATTGCTTATTACTTGAAAAGCAATCACAAAGTATCGTTTTATTTCACGAGGTGCAGTATTCATTTACAATGACTGCAAATGATACTAAGTTAATAATCCCAAAAGGGAGTTATACAATCGCATATTACTGGAAAGATCGTCCGTACAATTTATACGTATGGAGAGATATAAAAGGAAAGTATTTAGGTTCCTATTTTAATATCGTAAAAAACACACAAATAAAAGATGAAGTGGTTTCCTTTGAAGATTTAATCATCGATATTATGGTACTTCCAAATGGAGAATACTTCATATTGGATGAGGATGAATTACCAGAACCATTAGGAAATTTCGAAGGTGGTTATGTGAAGAAAGCTCTTTATGGATTAAAAGAAATCATTCAAAAAGAGCTGCCACCAATAGTTTTGGAGACAGCCAGGGTGCAGAGGAAATAAAATTTAATTACATAAATATTTTGAATGGGAATGAGTAGTCTCAAGTTATATGATCTAACTTTTTTAATAAATCTAAGGTTAGTAGCATATCTCTTGAGATTACTCTTTTTTTGTAGAAATTTCGTCGCTTAGTTATTAAATCGATTTTAAATTTATGAAATAATATTGACTGAATCAAGTTCAGTCGTTTATGATTGAATCAGATTCAGTCGTGGTGAAAACATTGTAGGAGATGACGTATGAAAAGAATATCAAAAGAACCAGATGTAAGACGCCAAGAGTTAATGGATATTGGTTTTGAACTATATATGAAAAATGGTATGAAAGGATTTGGCATAAAAGATGTTGTGAATCATGCAGGTGTAGCAACGGGCTTATTTTATTATTACTTCAAGTCTAAAGAGAATTTTGTTGATGAAGTTTTAAATGACTTTATTGTGAAAAATATGGAGTTAATTGAAGAAATACTTATTTCAAATGAACGGTCTGTCATGCAAAAGATGAAAGATTCACTAGATATATTTTGGACATTTATTGAAAAGTTAGCACCCTATAAAAATGTGAGTTCGTTTCAGACGGAACAACATTTTCAACTGGAACAGAAATTATTCGCACGTATGCAACCGTTAATTAGACAAGTAATTGAAGAGGGAGTGAAAACAGGGATTTTTTATACTGATAACTCATTATTAGCTTCTGGGTTTATTTTATACGGTCTTAGCAGTATTGCTCATTCAGAAGTAAAGTTGAATCTAGATACAAAACAAGAAATGGTTAATTTAGTATTAACTACACTACGATACAATCAAAAGGAGGGAGAGAGTATATGAAGATTATTATCGATGGAAATAATATCTCACAAGAGCAACTTATAAAATGGAAAAGAGAACGGATAAAAAAAGTATTATATATATTAGGACATAAAGAGTCTGAAATAAATGATACAGACGTCATGATAAAACAGCTAACGGAAATAAAGTTGCGATATACATACAATGAAATGTACGAAAAGTTGAAATCAAAACTTAGATTAAGTGCAATAGGTATGCGTATCTGTACTCTTTTATCTGGCGATAGACGAAAATTTTCAAAAACTAGTATTTATTTAGACGGGATTACAGCAGAAGAAGCCATACATGGAATTGATAGTTTGATGCTTGAACAATCACGTGAAAATAACAAAGTGAATTTATCTGCTTGTCCTGATCACTATGTACTAAGGCCCTTTGGGGAAAATGAATTAGAGGTTATCGAAACTACTGGTAATTCTCCGTTTCCAGTTCAATTTTTCATTGTTTTTGGTGACGAAACTGGATTGAAAACACCAAGAGATAAATCTTATCAATATCAATCAACAGGTGTTGCACGTATGAAAGATGGTACTACTATTGGTGGAGTTCGACATCAATTTAAAGATACTGATACAGGGATAGAAGTAAGTCTAGTTGTTGAGTTCCCAGCCCTTTGTCCTAATAGTCTAATTAAATCCCATCAAATGCATTTAGCGTGTGAGTTTTCTTATTGGTTACAGTGGATTAAAGATCAGAAAAAATAGTAAGTAAACGATATCGTTAAAATAAACAAAAGTAAAATGTTCAAACAAATCATATGTATGTTTTAATAAAACCTAGTTGACTTATCGGAAATATTTGTATAATATGTACTTAATTCCATAACGTATTGCTGATTGGAGAAACCGAAGGCATTTTATCTATTGATAAAATGCCTTCGGTTTTTTTATTGCATAAATACTGAATCTGTTCATTTATATGAATCATTTCAAGGAGGCGAAGAAGTGACTGTTTCAATTGATGGAGTATCAAAATATTTTTCGAAACAAACTGCTACGGTTCAAGTATTAGAGAATATTAATTTTCAATTAGAAAAAGGGGATTTCGTTACAGTAATTGGTCCGAGTGGTTGCGGAAAAAGTACATTACTAAAAATCATTGCAGGTTTAGACAGCGATTTTGAAGGTGAGATCACTATTGATAGGGAGCGTATAACAAAACCGAGTAAGAAGCAAGGATTTATATTTCAAGAGCATCGATTGTTTCCATGGCTTACAGTGGAAGAAAATATTGCAGCTGATTTGTCGTTAAAAGATAAGTATGTGAAAGATAAGGTGAGAGAATGGGTTGAAATCGTTCGGTTAGATGGCTTTGAAAAATCGTATCCGAAAGAAATTTCAGGCGGGATGTCACAACGTGTTGCGATAGCGAGAGCGTTATTAAGAGATCCAAATGTATTATTACTTGATGAACCTTTTGGAGCGCTGGATGCTTTTACTCGAAGTCATTTACAAGAAGTATTGCTAAATATTTGGGAGCAGAAGAAAACAACAATGATATTCGTTACACATGATATAGACGAAGCGATATATCTTTCAAACCGAATCATCATTATGAGTGCAAAACCAGGGAAAATACATAAAGTGATTGAAAATAATTTGCCTTATCCGCGAAATAAAACTTCTCAATCGTTCCAACAACTTCGAACGAAAGTATTACAGCAGTTTGAATATGGAGGGTTGATTCAAACAAGTATATAGGAAAAGGGTGATTTTATATGTATAAAAAATTTAAAATTCTTTCTTTTGCTTTAGCTATATCAGTATGTTTAGTAGGATGTGAAAAAAGTACAGCAAGTAGTAAGAAAGAAGATGTAACAATACAAATTGGTATACAGCAAGGGTTAAGCCCGCTATTACTAGCAAAGAAAAAGGGGTGGTTTGAAGAGGAGTTTAAAAAAGAAGGAGTTAAAGTGAAATGGACAGAGTTCCAAAGTGGACCTCCTTATTTTGAAGCAATCGCATCAAACCGATTAGACTTTGGTGAAGTAGGGAATTCTCCAGTCATTTCAGCGCAAGCAGCAGGTATTGGATTTACCGAAATCGCCAATACAAGTTATGCAAGAAAAGGAACTGGAATTCTCGTTCAAAAAGATAGCAAAATTGCGAGTGTAAAAGAGTTAAAAGGTAAAAAAATTGCAGTAGCAAAAGGAAGTAGTGCCTTTAATTTATTGTATCGAGCACTTGATAAAGAAGGGATTGATGCAAAAGAGGTAAATATCATTCAATTACAACCAGATGAAGCGCAGCCTGCATTCGAATCAGGATCAGTAGATGCATGGGCGATTTGGGACCCTTTCATATCATTACATACGTTAAATAAAGGTGCGAAGGTGATTGCAGACGGTGAAACATTAAATGTCTCTTCGCCAGAATTTTTAATTACGAGAACAAAATTTGCGAAAGAACATCCAGAATTAGTTGAGAAATTTCTCGAAGTTTATGAGAAAGCACGTGTATGGCAAGATGCTAACTTAGATGAAGCAATAAAAGTATATACTTCTGTCAAAAAGATAGATGCGGAGATCGTAAAAGAAGTGTTTAATCACGACAAACCAATTTTAGTTCCGGTAACGAAGGAAATAATAGCAGAACAACAAAAGACAGCGGATTTTCAATATAAGCTCGGTTCTATAAAGAAAGAAATTAAGGCGGAAAAAGTTGTAGATAATTCTTTCGTAGAAAAAGCATTGAAAGCGAAGTGAAAAGAGGTTTTGTAAAGTGGAAAATACGAAAGCTGTTATGAAACCAGCGAGTATAACGATTGAGAAAAACAGCGTTAAGAATGTGCGAAAGTTAAATGTAAAAGTTTTAGTAAGGGCGATTACTATACCGGTTATTATATTAATAATTTGGCAGTTAGCTGGCGTATTCGGTCTTGTTTCTAAAACAGTTTTACCAACACCATTAGATATTTTTCTAGCTTTCCAAGAGCTTATTAAAACAGGAGAGTTATTCGGCCATTTAAGTATTAGTGTATTCAGGGCTGCGGCTGGTTTCTTTATTGGTGGGGGCTTAGGAATCATTTTAGGAACGATTGTTGGATTTTCAACGAGAAGTGAGCAATATTTAGATCCATCTGTGCAAATGTTAAGAACTGTACCTCATCTAGCTGTTGCGCCACTTTTCGTATTATGGTTCGGTTTTGGTGAAACATCGAAAGTGTTATTAATTGCAGATGGTGCATTTTTTCCTTTATACGTAAACGCATTTTTAGGTATTAGAGGTGTGGATTCAAAGTTATTTGATGTTGCGAGAGTGTTAGAGTTTAGCAAAAGAAAACTAATTACGAAACTCATTTTACCATCTGCATTGCCTAACCTTTTACTAGGAGCAAGGTTATCGTTAGGTGTTGCATGGGTGAGTTTAGTAGTAGCAGAACTTATGGGATCTACAGAAGGTATTGGTTATATGATTATGGATGCAAGGCAATTTTCAAATACAGATATCGTATTTGTCGGCATAATTATCTTTGCATTTGTTGGGAAGTTTTCTGACTCTCTAGTACGTTTACTAGAAGTGAAGTTTTTAAGATGGCGAGATAATTTTAAAGGTGAGACTGGGAATTAACATATAAATTATTAGGGGTAATTTATATAGAATGTGTTAGTATACGTTTCAAAATAAATAAGGGGTGTGCAAAGGTATGGAATTATTATGGTTTATTCCGGCTTATGGAGATGGTCGATATTTAGGAACGACAAAACGAGGAAGAGCAGCTGAATATGGTTATTATAAGCAAGTTGCTGCGGCAGCTGATTATTTAGGATATACGGGTGTTTTACTTCCAACTGGTCAAGGATGTGAAGACCCTTGGGTGTTAGCTTCAGCTCTTGCTGCTGAAACAGAAAAACTAAAATTTTTAGTAGCAGTGAGGCCAGGACTAATGTCACCTACAGTTGCAGCGAGGATGGCATCTACATTTGATAGAATTTCAGATGGGAGATTGCTTATTAATGTAGTAGCTGGAGGAGATCCAGTTGAACTACAAGGAGATGGATTATATCTTGATCATGATGAAAGATATGAAGCAGCGGATGAATTTTTAAAAGTTTGGAAATCGACATTGCAAGGTAAAACGATCTCTTTAGAAGGAAAACATATTAAAGTTACAGATAGTAAAGTTGTATTCCCACCAGTTCAAACGCCATGTCCTCCTATATATTTCGGAGGATCATCAGCTGCTGGAAAAGAAGTAGCAGCTGAACATAGTGATGTATATTTAACGTGGGGAGAGCCGCCAGAGCAAGTGAAAGAGAAAATAGAAGAAGTAAGAAAACTTGCAGAAGAGAAGGGGCGTACAGTACGATTTGGCATTAGATTACACGTAATTGTAAGAGAGACAGAAGAAGAAGCATGGGAAGAGGCCGAACGTTTAATTCAATATGTGGATAATGAAACAATTGAGCTTGCTCAAAAGACATTTGCAAGATATGATTCGGTTGGTCAAAAACGGATGACACATTTAAATAAAGGTACGAGAGAGTCGTTAGAGATAAGCCCTAATTTATGGGCTGGAATCGGACTTGTAAGAGGTGGGGCAGGTACTGCACTTGTAGGCGATCCGCATACAGTAGCAGAAAGGATAAAAGAATATGAATCGTTAGGAATTGATACGTTTGTTTTATCAGGATATCCGCATTTAGAAGAAGCGTATGAAGTGGCAGAATTGTTATTCCCATTATTGAAAGACAAGAAGAAAGAAGAAAATAAAATTGTTGGTGAAATGATTGCTGATGCATATGCATTAAAAAGATAGTGAGAAATAAAGTTTCACTTATTTATTGCTTCATTTTGTTTACTGCCTGTTAATACGGGATAAAAAATCCGCAAGTTATTCGCTTGCGGGTTTTCATCGTAAATTATTAGAAAATATGGTAAAATTAAAGGGTAACTTAAGGTGCGGTTGGTTGTTCAATTATCACTTCTCCGAGTAGGAGGGGGGTGATAATACGTGAGTGAAATAGCGTTGCTACTGCAAGGTGGACTGTTTCTCGTTGCATTGTTAACGTTCGTCGTCGTTTTAATAGACAAGCTCAAAAAATAACAACCCACCTATGCCTATAGAATGTGGGTTGTTTTGTTTGTAAGAAACAAATAGGATAAATGAACAATCCAATCTGCTAAGTTACGTGGACTAGTGTGTAGCCGCACACTAGTCTTTTTTATTTATATACAATTTATAATTGGTTTATGTGATTGTATTGTTCTTTTCATACTCATTATAACACAGTGTCTTTTCATCAAGAAAGGAGACCGTATGTTCTGGTCACTATTATATAGTAGGTGCTTTTTCTTTAAACAGCCCATCCATATACTGTTTTAAACTTTGGACATAAAATTTCTGTGTATTCACATTATTTACACCGACAATGGGTGATGGAAGGTCAAATCTTTTTTCTGATAAATGAACGACAACATCAAAGATGTCAAACAAGCGAATGAAGCAAAACAGACCGTCTTTATCGCTAAGTAAAATAAAGTAATGATTTTCACTACTTGTATTTAGCGTATTCCATAAAGAACTTTTGCTTAAATCACGTACAATGCTTTTTTCTTTTAGTTCCACGAAATCTGCATTTGAGAGAATGGTAGAAATATCAATTGCATCTTGATCTTCAAAGTAGCCATCAACTGCTTGTACAGCGAATGTATAAGCCATTTTTAATATACTCATTTTATATTTACGGTTATCTAATAGTAATTCACGTTGAATAGAACTCGCTACTTTCGTTACACGTTCCTCTTTCCAAATTTCATTATGTAAGGAAATATCGTGCTTTTTACATAGTTTCATAATTAATGCATTAGAATAAAGAATTTCGTCGCTTACTTCGACAACATCAGTCTCAGCAGCCGCAAGTTCCTCACCGTGCTCATTCGTATAGAGTGGGGAATCAATTTGTCTTTTCATTTGTTCAATCTTAAATTGACTCAATTTATGCCTAATTAAAGGACGATCAATATTTGTTGTCATTTGTTCATGACAAGTATCACAAATTGAGTTTGTGAAATAATATCCACATAATATTTCTGGAATGACATATTGTTCACTAAGTTCTTTCGTATCTTTTCTGCAAATGATGCATTGTGTCATTTTTATCACCTTTACCTGCAAATTTGTATGTAATCTCATTGTAGTGTATTTATCGGTATTTTGGAATATTGTAAAGGAAAATATTATGTGAAATTCATACTTATTTTGGTACAATGAAGAGAAGTGCTAGTTTAAAGGAGGCCATTTTTTTGAAATCAAAAGTGCACTTTTGGACATTAGAAGTGCTAATGGTTGTAGGAATCATATTTATTTGCACAAAAATATCATTTTTATTTCAACCGATTGGTATCTTCATATCAACATTATTTTTCCCAATCTTAATCGCGCTTTTTTTATACTTCATATTTAATCCTGTATTAATCTTTTTGGAGAATAAAAAAGTACCTAGAAATTTAGCGATATTGCTGTTATATCTTTTTATCATAACATTAACTGCGGTTGGCGTTGGAGTAGTTGTTCCTACGATTTCACAACAGCTAATGGACTTAGTAAAAAATATGCCAGGCTACATAAAAGAGGGAAAAGTATACATACAAGAATTATCACATCATAGGTTGTTTGAATGGTTATCTACACAAAACTACGTTTCCATTGAAACAATTGAAAAAAATGCGATTGAATACTTAAAAGATATACCAAATACAATTACGTCGAGTGCAACGGCTTTATTTGGTATTATCACGAACGTTGCATTAGTTGTATTTACTGTACCGTTCATTTTATTTTACATGTTTAAAGATGGACATGCCTTTCCAGGAAAAGCGGTAAGTTTATTACCAGAGTCTTACCGTGAAGAGGGGCTTCGTATCATTAAGGAAACGAACGAAACATTATCTGCATATATTCAAGGGCAAGCGCTCGTTTGTATATTTGTAGGTGCGTTTACTTTTATCGGTTATTTAATTATCGATTTACCGTACGCTTTCGTTTTAGGAATTATCGCAGCATTTACAAACATCATTCCTAACTTAGGTCCATTTATCGGGGCAGCACCAGCTGTTATTGTAGGACTGTTCGTATCTCCGATGCAAGCCTTATACGTAATTATTATCGTAACAATTGTACAACAGTTTGAAAGTAATATTATTTCACCACGTATTATGAGCTCGAAATTAAACATCCACCCATTAACAATTATTATCCTAATTTTAGGGGTAGGAAACTTTGCTGGAATCATCGGAATGATTTTAGCAGTACCAGTTTATGCAGTAACAAAAACAGTTGTTTCGAACTTAGTGAGATTGTTTAAGACGAAGAGAAGTAACCGAAAATAGTAAAAACTGAGGAAGATACACCGCTTTTTAAGTGGTGTATCTTTTGTTTATAAATAAATAATTAAAAGCGGGTTGATTTGATTTTATTATATATTTTTTATACATCAAATTCAGTGATAAACTTGTGTGATATAAGCTCTATAAAACTATGTGGAATCCCTCTGAACTATCCAAATCATTTCCTTACAGCGTGCTATCAACATCATAATCGACTCCTTTCAATTCTATATAGTTAAACGATTAAAGGTGAGTGTAGTACTTGCTTCTACGATCTCGAATTTCATCAATAACTTGTTTATATTGTCTTTCTTGTTTTAATTCATTTTGAGATATTGTTTCTTTTTGAATCGTAATCGTTAAAAAGAAAAGGTGAAACTTCATATGTGAATTCCTCCTTTCGAATTGGAATTACAGATGACTACAGTAATGACTTTGTCTTTCTTTTACAGAATTCATAGCCTGATTAATTTGTCGTTCATGAAGCATTTCAGACTCAGAAAATTTATTTCTTTGAATGTTAATGGTTAAAAAGAATACTTTAAATTTCATAAAATAATTGCCCCTTTATAAATGATTTAGAAAAAACGAGTGTAATAAGAAATTATAGGTGACTACAGTAATGACTTTGTCTTTCTTTTACAGAATCCATAGCCTGATTAATTTGTCGCTCATGAAGCATTTCAGACTCGGAAAATTTATTTTTTTGAATGGTAATGGTTAAAAAGAATACTTTAAATTTCATAAAATAATTACCCCTTTATAAGTGATTTAGAAAAGACGAGTGTAATAAGAAGATTGACGCTCTTTTACTTCGTCCATAATATTTTGAATGTGTTGTTCACGTAAAATCTCTTTCTGTGAGAGCTTACGTTTTTGAATAGTGATTGTTAAAAAGAATGCTTTAAATTTCATGAATATATTACCCCTTTAAAATATATTTTTAATACATTTGAGTGTAGTATGAACTTTTAATGTCAGTTATTTTATCAGTCAGTTGTTTTAACTGTTGTTTACGATTGATTTCAGTTTCAGATAAAGTATTTTTTTGAAGTGCAGTCGTAAAAAAGAAAATATGAAAAGTCATAAATGAATTCCTCCTTTCGAAAAGGAATTACAGGTGATCACAGTAAAGTGCTTGGCACTCCTTAACATCATTCATAGCTTTTTCAATTTGCTCATTATGAAGAATTTCATCTTTGGAAATTGTATTTCTTTGAATCGTAATACTTAAAAACAATACGCTAATAGTCATTGAATGTTGCTCCTTTCTTAGAAAAATAATGTAAGAGACTAAAAAATCGCGCAAAAAAACCACAGGAAGATACAGTTCTCCTATGGCTGGGCGTGAAAAAGCCACAGGAAAGTATACGACCTCCTGTGGCGAATTTATGAATTAAATGAAATAAAGTACGATTTTCAATTCTCCATTAGGGTGGTCGAATTCATATTTAATTGTCCAGAAAACACAGGTGCAGTTAACGCTAAAGTTAATGCATGTAATTGTAATTTCATCATTTCCTTCGACCTCCTTTTAGAATTTTTTTCTTACGTTAGTAAGTATATACAATTAATGGATAATTGTAAACATAAAAAATGAAAATTTTTAATTTTGATTAAAATGCGTATATTTAAAAAGGGATTTGAAAGTAAATATTGTAATTAACGAAATATCGATAAAAATGGGGGATGCTAAATGAAATATATGCATCATAACATGATCGTTATGCTAACAATTTTTTTATTCATTGCGGCTTGTTCTAACGGAGAAAGAATAAAAGATATATATGATGTTAGGTCAGATGATTTTAAGAAATATACTGGGACATACGTTGGTAATAATTCAGATGTGGTTGCAATTGTTAATCATTTACCCGGTGGTGGAACAGTTCAAAGTATAAGTTTAGAAAATGAAAATATAAAAGTGAACTATGGTGCAAAAGAAAGTGGGGCTCTTACAGAAGAAATGATTGAGACGTATTGGTTTGATGAGAAGGATACGATGAAGAAGAATTTTTTCTTTAATGCTATATATTTAGTGATTTTAGTGCCAAATGCAAAAAGTTATGAGTTTCAGGTAGATAATAAAAACTTTAAGATAACGAGGGAAGAAATGTTATCAATTTTGCATAGTATATTCGATGATTTTCCAAAAGAAAAAGATATATGGGATAAAAATAAAGTTATAAAGTTCTTTAACGGCAATGAAGAAAAAATTAAAATGCTTGTGGAAGATAAAGATTTTCGGAAATCTTTATTTGCTAAATATCCAGTGAGCCAGTTGAAATAATGGAGGGGAGAAGATGGAGTTAGTATACAAAATTTCTTATCATAGAATGCAGGATTATTATTTACCTAAGTTAGTACAGGCGATTAGGCTCGTTAGTGAAGAAGATTTGTGGAAACAAGAGACCTCTGTTAATTCAATTGGTGGAATCGTACTACATATTTGTGAACATTTACAGAGAAATACAAGGCGTTATAAGGATCCCAATATAGTTTTTGAAAATGGAATTGAAGAATATTTTCCAATAAAACATTTAAGCTTCGAAACTTTGTTAAAAATTGTTGAAGAAACATTTGATGAGTGGGGAAAAGTATATATACAAGTATGGAAAGAAAAAAGGCATATTGATCTTCATAGTTTATTACATTTAGTGGAGCATACAAGTTATCATTTAGGGCAAATAGTAGATCGTACAAAGTCAATAAAGGGACAACAATTTAACTTTTGTCAAAATGGTATAAATGAAAAGAATTTGAGAACAAGAGTTGAAACCTCGAAATTTTAGAAAGAGAGTCATTCGTTTAAGAATGACTCTCTTTTTTGTAAAAGAAATTTATGGAAATAAATATATTTATGGAAATAAAGAAATTTATGTGATATGGTTAATTACATAAGTAATTAACCTAATAACCTAAGGTGGTGAAATTGTGAAACCTACTCTGGAGCAAAATAAATTAATATACTTACAAATTGCAGAAACGATTGAATCTGATATTTTAAAAGACATATTGCTTGAAGAAGAACAAGTTCCATCGACAAATCAATTTGCGAAGATGTTACAAATAAATCCGGCTACTGCAGCTAAAGGGGTGAATGTATTAGTGGATGAGGGGATTTTATATAAAAAGAGAGGGATCGGAATGTTTGTTGCAAAGGGAGCGAAAGAAGTCGTACTAAAAAAAAGACAAAATGCTTTTATGACTGAATATTTACCTAAAGTGTGGGAAGAAGCGAAAGTACTAGAAATATCAAAAAATGAATTGATGGATATGATTCAAAAGATTACGAAGGAGGGGAAAGAGGGATGATTGCACTTGAAACGAAAGAGATAACGAAAAAATATAAAAAGAAAATAGCTGTAAATGAAGTAACGATTTCATTAGAAGAGCAGAAAATATATGGTTTGCTTGGAAGGAACGGAGCAGGGAAAACGACACTATTAAATTTACTTGCAGGTCAAATTACTTCAAGTAGTGGAAGTGTATCAATATTTGGTGAAAATGTATTTGAAAATAGTAAAGCAATGCAAAATATTTGTTTCGTTAGAGTAAAAGAAGAGTCTCATTTAAGTTATAGAGTAAAAGAAATTTTTAAGATATGTAACATGTTTTATAAAAATTGGGATCAGAAGTTTGCTGAAGAACTGGCGGGTAAATTTCAGCTTAATATAACAGAGAAATACCATAAACTATCTCATGGCATGCAAACAGTTGTAGGAATTATTAAAGGGTTAGCAAGCAGAGCGACAATTACTATTTTTGATGAACCAACTACAGGATTAGACGCAGCACATCGTGAGTTATTTTATAGTTTACTACTAGAAGATTACGGGGAGTATCCCAGAACAATTATATTATCAACACATCTGGTAGAAGAAGTAACCCATGTTATTGAAGAAGTAATTATCATAAAAGAAGGTGCACTTGTTGTTCAATCAACAGTGGAAGATTTATTGCAACAAGGTCATATTATTTCAGGGCAAAAAGGTAAAGTGGAGGAGTTCTTGATTAATAAAAAAGTTATAAATAAAGAAATTTATGGGAATAAAGGTATTGCTGTTATATGGGAAGAGCTTTCTAATGAAGATTGTTACTCTCTTGAAAAAGAAGGTTTAGTAATTGATAGAATTACATTACAAAAACTATTTATTCACATGACTGGTGGTGAAGTGGAATGACGATGTTAATGAAACAATTGAGGTTACATATAAATTTTCATTATAAAGCAATTTTAATATTTTGGATTGTAGCTTTATTAATAAAAGGAGCTTTATATGCTGCTCATTTAAATGAAGCGAAAGTTGGTTATTTACCCGAAATTATCAATAATCCTTCAATTGCAATTATGATTTTTATAGTAGGGAGTGTTTTCATTGTTCAAGATGATGTATTTCGTTTAGCAGTTTCATTTGGTATAACGAGAATACAATATTTTATCGGAGCGATTTGTTATATTGTGTTGCAATCCGCATTGTTTTCATTCCTTCAAATACTGTTTTTACAAGATATAAAATATAACTTAGTAAATGTTAACTTTGGAGAGCAATTAATACAACAGTTTATTTTACAATTTTTATTTTATGTTACGATAGCATGTTTCTTTCAAGTAGTAGTAATTTTTAAGCAAAGATTTCAATGGATTGGTCTCATGATTGGTGGGTCGCTTTTCCTTTCAACAAATAGTGTGCTGTATGGAGAAGTAGGGATAAAAGGATTGTTATTTACAAATGATGTATCTTTAATAGATATCCCTTATTTTATTGTTATTTCAATTGGATTAACAATTCTTTATATCATAACTAGTAGTATATTTATTCGTAAAGTATCATTTGAACGAACAGTTTAAAATAGTGATAGATTATTTTTTTAGGGAGAAGGAAAATATATGGGAGACACGTCCTCACTAATAACCGTCTTTTTATGCATTGCACTACTAATATTTTGGCGTCGTTATCGCTCCATGCATAAGCCAATAAAGGGATCGGGAAAACGTATTTTATGGCCATTACTATTTTTAACACCAGGTATTGTATGGTTTTTAGGTCCCGTACATCCAGCTATATTGCAAGTGATTATAGCGGTATTCATTGGTGTACTTTTTGCTGTGCCGCTTATAGTATTAACAAATTATGAACGAAGAGATGATGGGAATATTTATACGAAAAAAAGTGCAGCTTTTTTAATTACTTTTATTGCACTTGTCGTTTTGAGATACGGTTCAAGAAAATATATTGTTGACTTAGATCAGCAAGCAATAGGTTTATTATTTTATGTTGTTGCAATATCGTATATTTTTCCTTGGAGAATTGCCTGTTATATAAAGTTTAGAAAAGTTTGGCGGGAAAATAATAATCATGCTATATGAAAACTTCTCATTTGAGAAGTTTTTTTATTTTTATAGGTAAGCAAAACAAGTTGTTGAAGGGCAGGCTATCATAGAATATGATACATATTATAATGAGGAAAAGTTGAGGGGATAAAAATGCGTACAATTTTACTTTTTCTAAACAACATGTCCATCGATAAAATAGAGAACATTAGACATAAACATGATCCTTTAGTTGGATTAATTCCACCGCATATAACAATCGTATTCCCATTTGAAAGTTCGATTTCAAATGATGAGCTGAAATTACATATTATAAATGTATCAAAACCGATACAGAATATAGAAATTGAATTTACGAATCAAATTACAAGTGAAAGAGAATATTTGTTTTTACGAGTTGAAAAGGGGAAAGAACAAATAGAGGAACTACATAATATTCTATATACAGGACCTTTATTACAATTTTTGAAAGAAGACATTCCGTACATCCCGCATGTAACAGTCGGAAGAAAAGAAAGTGCCGAATTAGCTGCTGAAGTAGTGAAGGAGATTCCTAGTTTTCATGGGAAGTTAAATTGTTTGATTGATAGAATAAGCGTGGAGCGAATTGGAGAGAACGGGGAATCAATTATTGAATTTGAAGTGCCATTTCTAAAAAGCTGACAAAAGTCAGCTTTTTATTTCGTAGCATGAAGTAATGCACCAATTGCACCGCTATTACCACCATCTTGTAAAAAGATTGGTGTTTTATTTTGATATTCGGTGTAGCTACTAATAATATGTTGAAGTTGTACGTTATTACATAAAGTCGAACCAATATAAATAATATGTTCAATGTTTTTTGTTTCAGCGAATTGAAGGCTTAATGCAGTAACGACTTCACCGACAAGTCCTTGTACAGTAGCTAGTATATCGGAGCTACTATTATTTGATTCTGTAATGGCTGCTTTTCCGAAGTTACTAGCAGTTAAGTTATTATCGATAGGGGAAAGAATACCACCATAAATATCTCCAACCGTAATATCTAG
Source organism: Bacillus sp. TE8-1 (assembly GCF_008368855.1). Lineage (NCBI taxonomy): Bacteria > Bacillati > Bacillota > Bacilli > Caryophanales > Bacillaceae > Bacillus > Bacillus sp. TE8-1. The sequence continues at coordinate 87,296 of NZ_QPET01000036.1, forward strand.
TTCTTTTCTAGATCCTACTTTTGTTAGAGGTATTATATCTTCAAAATGATCTATATTTGTTAACAATTTTGAGAGTCCCATAATAGTCCCACCGCCAACTCCGGTTCCACCAGCGCGAATATATTGTTCATTATAAACATAATGGATAGAAGTACCTGTACCGATATTGGTTAAAATAAAATTGTTTATAGTATGTTGTTCTTCTTTTAATATGAATTGGACACCTGCAAGAGTAGCTTCAAATTCGCTTAGCTCTATTATTTTATATGAACCTGTAAGCAGTTGCTGTAATAGTTTCGATTTACCACCCGTAATACATATTTGTTTTATGCCATTGTTGTTTTTAATCCAATCTATTATTTTATGTTGTTCATGCGAATAAAATTTTTCAAAAGTTAATAGCTTTTTTTTGTTAAAATAAGCTATTTTCGTTAATGTGCCTCCAGCATCGATACCGATAGTACGTTCCATTTTCCTGCTCCTAACTACGTAATATATTTTCCTATTTACTTAATTGGTTGAGAATAGATATTTCCAACTGATATAAGGAACATTTTAATCTGCTTGATATATTAATAGTTTTTCTATAGTTACAATAGGCTGGTCGTTTACAGTTGCAATACCTTTACCAAGAACAAAACCTCGGCGATTGCGCGTTAGCTCATAATGTAAATCAAGTTTATCACCGGAATATGCTTTTCCGTGGAATTCAATTCCATCTAAAGAGGAGAGGAATCCTAGTCCTTCAGAATCACTTGTATGTACAAATGCACTAAGCTGAGCAAGTGCTTCTACAATTAACATATGAGGCATATGTTTGTGACTATCATTTATAAACCATTCGTTATTTGTAATGAGTTTATATCCTGTAACGAATTCATCTTGTTTTACATTTGTTACTTTATCAATCATTAAAAATGGATAACGATGGGGAAGTGTGTCTTTAATATGCATATGAAAGTACCTCCAATTAATAATACCCCTGCTAAAGTTAAGCAGGGGAGTCGGAATTAATTTTTAACTAATTCATTTACTTTTTCAAGAACGAAAATGCCGCTATTTCTAATGTTTTCAACAACTTGTTGCAACACTTCTTTATCTTGAACGAGTGCAATACGTACGAAGCCTTCTCCGTGAGGTCCAAATGCATGACCAGGTGTAACAACGACATTCGCACGATCCATTAATGCATAAGCGAAGTCTAGAGAAGTCCACCCTTGTGGAATTTCTGCCCAGACAAACATACTACCAGCTGGCTTATCGACATTCCAGCCAAATGTTCGGAATCCATCGACTAAAGTATCTCTCCGTTCTTGATAAATATTGCGGTTTTTCTCACAAAATGCAGCGCCATTTCTTAGTGCTGCAGATGCCGCTTTTTGAATTGGTAAAAATACACCGTAATCGGTATTAGATTTAAATTGAGTAAGTGCACGAACAATTTCTTCGTTTCCAATCATATATCCAATACGGCTACCCGCTAAACTATAACTTTTTGACAAAGAATTGATTTCTACACCAACTTCTTTAGCACCAGGTACAGAGAGGAAGCTAATTGGCTTATTACCATCGAAATAAAATTCAGCATAAGCAAAATCATGGACAACGATAATATTATGCTTTTTCGCGAATGCGATTACTTCTTTAAAGAAATCTTCATGAGCCATTGCTGGAACGGGATTCCCTGGGAAGTTTAAAATCATCATCTTTGCTTGATCGGCAATTTCTTTAGGGATGACTTCTAAGTCTGGTAAGAAATCATTCTCTTTCTTTAAAGGCATGTAGTAAGATGTTGCACCAGCCATTTGAATACCTGTTTCATAAGCTGTATATCCTGGATCAGGAACTAATATAATATCACCTGGATTTGCATAAACCATAGGTAAATGAACGAGCCCGTCTTGTGAACCCATTAATAATAAAACTTCTTTATCCGCATTTAATAAAACGTTATGAGTGTTGTTGTAATATTCAGTTACAGCTTCGTGAAATTCTTGAATACCTGATAATGTATACCCGTAGCTCTCTTTCTCACTCGCTGTATGTACCATTGTTTCTCTTACAAAATCAGCGGGTGGCATATCAGGATTTCCGATGCTCAAATCAATCATGTTATGACCTGCTGCAATTTTTTCTTTTTTATAGGCTCCTAATTCACTAAATATAGAAGATTGGAATGCTTTCATTCTAGTTGCTAACGTGTAAGTCATCAAAACCCCTCCTAAAACAGTGCTTTCATTCTGCGTTTTTAATTATTCTGAAAACACATGTTTATATTTTATCATTTTTTTATGAAAATTAAAACGATTGACAAATTTAGAGGAAGGATTAGCCTATTTTGAAAAGTATCGATGTAAATAGCGTAGATGTGTTAATTGAAATGTCTATTATAGGATTCATTTTATATAACTTAAGGTATTTTCTAGTTTTTATTAAGTATATTTCTCATGTTTTGAATGAAAAAGAATACGAAAACAAGGGCTATTTTTGTGGCCGATTTCTAAAGTGAAATAACGCAGAAAATATTTTCTGCGTCTCCTCTGAAATGTAATCATTTCTTTTTATATGTGCATAATTTTTCGGCTGTCAAAAAGTATACATTTAATGTACCGTCGGCAACTTTTAAAGTTTGGTCCGATGTAAATGAATTACCATAATCAATGTGATATACATTAGAATTTTTGACAAATGAGCCTTTATATAAATCGTCTTTATTCTTTGTTGTCTGCATTTCTACTAAATTTTGCACAATTTCCTCTTTATTTTCTTTTTTGACAACTGTTTCAAATTTATAATATACAGGGCATTCACCTTTTTTATTGTCAACGACTTCCCAAGAACCGTATATATCGTTATTGCTGCATCCACTAAGTAGGATGATTAGTATAGGAATTGTAAGTAGAACCTTTTTCATTTTGTGCTCCTTTCTTTTAAATTTGAATAAACGTGCGAATACGATAGGGATATTATAATAAATAAAGTTTAAATTTTTTTAAAGAATTATTTAATTTCATATAAAAATTTAAGAGAAATTAAATAAGCATGAATCTAGTGTAAAGTCAGATTCATGCTAGTACTATAGCCTATGTTATGTCTTTTTTGAGGATAAATAAAGAGGAAAGCAGAATCACTATTCCATTTAATATATATACGCTTGCGATCATAAAGGCTAACGTACCTGCGCCAAATCCTGCTTTATCGAATATAGAAGCAAATGTTGCGATAGTCAAAAAAATAATGGGAGTCAGTAGTAAAAATATGAAACCTGCCACGATTCTTTTTTTAAAACTATGTCCAGATAAGGAAATGGCTAAAAAGTTTAGGATGCTAAACAGAGCAATTGCAAAGAGCAGGACAATAAATACTTCGATGCCATCAGACATTTTACCACTCCTTTTATAAAGAGTACTTTTTATAATCTATTCGAAATAAAAGGGGGATACTCCTTTAGGTAATTTCAATAAACGTAATAAATAGGCGTATTATAAAACAAAGAAGTATGGATTCAATATTAGACCCATACTTCTTTGTTTATTTTATAAATTTGCAGATTGCGAATGCTGTTTTTCATAATGTTTCTGCTTAGAAAGGGAAATAGAAATAATCAATAATGAAACGACTCCAAAGATGAGAACCATATATTGTAACCCAATTGTATCTAAGAAGAAGCCTGTGCCAAGTAAGACGATTTGGAACATAACCCTCTCAAACATATTACGGAATGAGAAGAGGCGACCGTGATAACTTTTTTCCACTTTCGTTTGGAAAATCGTCGACATAATAGGGAAGAAGCAGCCAACACTAAACCCAAACAAACCAAATGATGTAAGAGCCATCCATTTTATATCGCTAAAGAACAATGACAGATGTGCAAAAGCAGTACAAACTGCGAAGAAATATAGTAATTTTTCAGGTTTGAAATGATCAGATAGACGTTTAATTACGAAGGCACCTAACATAAATGCGACACCTTCAATTGTATATATGAACCCTTTAATCGTAGGATCATGTTGCATTTCGCTAATGTTAATAACCATTAAATTAAACCCAGCTATAAATAATAGAGGGATGATACTTAATATAAGTGCTGTAAAAGCAATAGGAATTCCTTTTAAAATACGAAATACTTCCATAAAGCTATTATCTTTTGCAGCTTGTTTACTTGGTGTTGTTGATTTCTTGTCTTCGAATTGTAGGAAGAAAGTCGAGAGGAATAATAAGGCGTATGCTGCCATTGAGAAGGCATACATGTACTGTAAACTCATCACAACTAAAAGAATTCCACCTAGTGAAGTGCCTGCAATACGAGCAATTGTACCAACATTCATATGTACACCGTTCATTTGTAATAACTCATGCTCACGTACGATGAGTGGAATTACAGATTGTAATGCAGGGAAATAAAATGCTGCTGAAATTTGAAGAGCAACCATAAATGCGATCATAAATGCGATACTTTCAAATTGAATAGCAAAAAACATGAAAATAACACTTAAAACTCGACCAAACCCAGCGTAAAGAAGAACTTTTTTCTTTTCATACTGATCGATGACACGGCCAGCCATAGGTCCAACTAGAACACCGGCTAATAGTCCGATAAATAATATAACTGATTTCATGAAATCAGAAGGGACATATTTTTGCATAAATTCAAGGTTGCCAAGAATACCAAGCCATAATCCTAGACCTGCAATAAACTCCCCAATTAAAACAATCCAAACGTTTTTATTACGCCACATAACATTAAAACCTCTCCGTCTTTTAAAATGAAAAACTCGTATATAAAACCTCCTTATTTATGTATTCTTTTCATACGAACTTTTTTAGAGTCAGAGTCTATATTACGTGTTTCATAATTGGATTTCAATCTTTTTGATTGGTCAAAAATTTGATGTGTTAATTGATGAAATAAGTGAATCAAAACGTAAAAAAATTATGATTAAAGCTAATAGAAAGTAAGGATACATATAAAAAAGCAAGAACGTATAACTACGCCTCGCTTTTCTCAAGTACAAAATTAAATATTAGATTCACTTAGCAACATTTACGCTCTTGTCCAATAGCTAAAGCGCTAAAAGATAGTGGGCCAACAACTTCTGCGCTTGCACCACTAGTAAGGTTTTCTACAGTTAATGAATATTCGTGTGTTCCACTGCTAACGTTTTGATCTATAGCTTGAAATGTTTGTACGTAGAATTGTTCAGAATCTGTAGATTCAATACCTACTTGCGCATTAAAAATTTCAATGTTATCACGGAAAATTCGGAATAAAACTTGTGAAGTCTCAGTTATACCTTCTACACCAATTGTAGCGATTAATTCTACTCGATTATTACGTGAATCTCTACTTGAAATTCTCAATTTCAAATTTGCTAAAATTGCTTTATTTGGAGAAGCTGGGAGTGCAAAAGTTGTTTCACCAGTTTTACTAATAGGTTGAGTAGCTTGGTAATCAATGATATGAGTCATATTCTTCACCTCCTCATATACTAGAATATGAAAATAGTGAAGAATTAGCTTGGACAAATACTAGATTATTTAATAGAGTCAACAACAATTATTGAAAAGAAGAAATTCACATAAAAGCATTAAGAATATATCACAATAAGATGATATGCTTCTTAATGCTTTTTGTAATTAAGCAGAGTATTCTTCTTTACGTACTTCAAAAAATTCATTACGTCGTAAGTAATTATAAATTTTCTCTGAAACCTCTTCTTCTTCAGACACCAAGAAACGATGATCAAAAGCGTAGAAAGATTGACCTTTAATTAATTTTACGTAATACATATTAAACGCCTCCTGACACTAGATTATTACTTGCTTCATATTTATGATGGCCTATATGTCTGCTAAAAATACTTGAAGTTTCAAAGGGGATAAGCAGAGGGATGAAAGAGCTTACAATTCTGTAAGGTTTATGTCACCTTTTTCGATAGTTTACATTCGCTAATTTCTTCTATACTACAAATAAGTTACATAAAATAAGGGGGTAAAAAGATGGATGAAGTAATTGGAGAAGTTGTAGCAGGTATTTGTGAGTTTGTAGTGGAAGTAACAGCGGATGCTATAGGAAATTTAGTTTCCGGAAATGATGAGGAAAAAGAAACATTATAATAATTTGTAAAAGAATAAAGTTGATCGAATTATAAAGGCTGATTTCTAAAGGGGATTCAGCTTTTTTATTTTTTACATTATATTAACTTAATTTGAATATTCATTTGTTATCATATTTAAGAAGCCTATATAAGGAGGTGAATAAACAAATATGTCGAATTCAGGGCCTGATTTATCTGTTTCTCGTTTGATTGTGGTAAATATAGAGGAAAAAGAATATCATTTTATTGTTCGTGAACATCCGATTGTAGGGAAATTTATATCGCTATTTGAAAATGGAAAAGAATATGGTTTAATAGATAAACAAATCGCTAATAAAGATAAATTTATTACATCGGAGCTTACTAAGTTAGATTATTTTAATATAGATGTTTTATATCTTACACCTGGGTGGATATGGATTGGTATGGATCAATTTGGTTTACATGCTCGTGAGGCTACTTATAACGAAGTAGATGTTATTATGAAGTTGAAAGAGGATTTATATTATATAGATATATATGAAGAAATAAAAATGTAGTAAATATTTAGTCAGGTTAGGGGGCAAGTTCCCGTAGCCTTTTTTTGTTTAATGAAATAACGTATAATCATATTATTTTGATTATACGGGAACGTGATGAGAAGTGAGATGAAAAGAGGATTTGAAAATACATGAAGAGAATTGTAATAATTATATGAGTCGTATATGTAAATAACAATAGAAAGAAGATGATAATATGAGTAAAGAAGAGCTTGTGAAAAAACAGTTTGGCAGTAATGCAGATAAATATGTAAATAGTAAAATACATGCTAAAGGACTGGATTTACAATATGTAGTTCAACAAGTTGAGTCTCGTCATAATAATCGTCTTCTTGATGTTGCTACTGGTGGCGGACATGTGGCAAATATGTTAGCACCCATGTTTGAAGAAGTAGTTGCACTTGATTTAACAGAACAGATGTTAGAAAAAGCAAAAGTTTTTATAAAGCAGAATGGGCATGAAAATGTATCTTTTGTAGCAGGAAACGCAGAGGATTTACCATTTGCAGACCATTTTTTTGATACAATCACATGCCGGATTGCAGCCCATCATTTTACGAATCCGGCTCAATTTATTTATGAAGTAAATCGTACATTGAAGGATAATGGATTATTCATCTTAACAGATAATGTTTCGCCAGAAAATAATGAATATGATACATTTTATAATTTTATAGAAAAAAAGCGAGACCCAAGTCATGAACGAGCTCTAAAAAAGACAGAATGGCTTACTTTATTAGAAAAAAACGGTTTGCAAATGCAGTCATGTCTTACTTTTGATAAGAAGTTTGATTTTGACTGGTGGTGTAATATGATGGATGTCCCTTTACAAAAGCGTGAAAAATTAACAGAATGTATGATGAAAGCACCAAACGAAATGAAGGGATATTTTAATATTCAATTTAAAAATAATAAAGTAGAATCGTTCTATACTGAAATGGCTATGTTTATATGTAAAAAAAGTACAACGTTAAAAAGATAAATGTGTTGCAGTCTTTCTGAAGTACGATATACTTAGTACAGAGAAACTGAGAATTGAGGAATAGTTATAATGATTCGTGTACGCATTGAAGGTTCTGAGGAAGAAATGCTTGAATTTATGGGGAAAATGCCAGACATTCCTGGATTTGAAAAGACACATATGAGAGAGCCGAGAAAAGGAAATAACCCGAAATACGATTCAAGTAAAAATGTACTTGCATATTTGTCTTATAAAAAGATTGAAGTCGCCAATAAATAGGCGACTTTTTTAGTTTGCGCTGTTTCACCGCCTTGTCTTTTTCACATAATAATAATAGTAGATTATGCTTAAGAGGGGTGAGAATAGTTAATAAGAAAATTATCTTTTTTGGAGATTTTGGTATTGATGACGCCGTAGCGTTAATTTATGCAAATAAAACATGTAAATTAGATATTCTAGGTATTGTTGCTGAGTACGGGAATGTATCACGAGATATCGTTACGGAAAATGTTTATTTTTTAGAAAGGTACTATGCTACACAAGTGAAAATTATTGAAGGTGCGAGTAGACCGATGACAGCTGAAGAGCCTTTGTTTTTCCCTGAAATCCACGGGGATCACGGTTTAGGTCCTATTATTCCACCTGAGATGAGAATTTGTAAACGAGAAAATTTTTGTGAATTAATCAAATTAATCGAACCTTGTCCAGAAGATATTATAATTGTGGCGACAGGGAGACTAACGACGCTTGCTACGTTATTTTTATTGTATCCAAATATAATGGATCGTATTTGTTCGTATTATATAATGGGCGGCGCTTTCCTATTTCCAGGTAATGTTACACCAGTATCTGAAGCGAATTTTTATGGTGATCCAATTGCAGCAAATATTGTTATGAAATATGCGAAAAACGCTAGCATATACCCGTTAAATGTAACACAGGGCGCGCTTATTACGCCTGAAATGGCCAATATAATAGATAAACAAGGAACTGGACAGGCGAAACTCATTAAACCAATGATTGATTTTTATTATGAGAATTTCTATAAAAAAGAATATCCGGGTATTGGTGGAAGTCCTATACACGATTTACTACCGTTTATCTCGTTTATAAATGACAGTATTTTCGAATATAAAAAATCGGCAGTGTGGATTAGTACGACAAATGATGTGACTAGGGGCCAAAGTGTAGCAGACTTTAGAAAAATAGCTGAGCCAACAAGGTTTGATGATCGGCCGATTCAAAGAATTGCTGTTGGTTTTAACTATGCAGCTTTTAAAGAAGAGTTTATGCGAACAATATTGAAGCCAGATTGTTCTTAATGTGTGTAATAACAAGTCGGATAAATCGTTAGTTCAAAAAAGGTTTAATCTGTGTGTATTATTCTCAAAAATCTTAAAGTTGAACAACATGAATAACTTATGAAAAATGTCACATAACTAATGGTAAGCAATTGTTTCTAATTATATTTTGATTGGTGAAATGTAAAGGAGGTTATTATATGATTTGGTCTTTAATCGTCGGTGGTATATTAGGATGGCTTGCGAGCTTAATTACTGGAAAGGACGTACCTGGTGGTGTAATTGGTAATATTATTGCTGGTATTATCGGTTCTTGGGTTGGTTCGAAATTACTTGGTAGTTTTGGTCCAGTCATTGGCGGATATGCAATTATTCCAGCTTTAATCGGTGCGATTATTTTAATTTTCATCGTAAGCTTCTTATTACGAGCAATGCGAAAATGAATGTAAGGACTGTTTACATTTGTAAGCAGTCCTTTTTATATGTTATGCTAGTATTATACAATCAGGAGGTGTCAGCATTGAAATCATTTACAGTAAATTTCCATCAAGAAGATAATGCAAAAGCGACAACAGTACATAAATTAAGTGAAGAGGACTTCAATAAAGCAACTGAAAAAGGTACTCGTCATTTATTTGATTTAGATACAAACGTTGGCTTCTTCGTATTCTTTGATGCAGAAGATGCAGAAGGAAATGATCAATACTTAATGTTACAATATGAAGGGGATCATGAAGAACCAACTGCATGCTACGGATTTGATTTAAAACTATACTATCAATTTTTAGCACTATACTTAAACGATCTTGAATTCCAAGGCGAAACAGATGAGGAAGAGGAAGAATACGGTCCAATTCATCATTTAGCGCATTTACTTTATCATATTGTTGAAGATGGTAAATCAATCGAAGTGTAATATACATATTTGAAGCTGCTCTTTTTGGGCAGCTTTTTTATATGACATTGAAATGGTGTACTGTAAGCTAAATAAGGTGAAATTTTAATCAGTGGGGGTTTTGTTCATTCCCACTGATTATCAGCCCTCACCAATTTAGCTTTTACGGGCAGCAGGGCCCCCACCTAACTGCTTTGTTTCCGCTGAATTTTGAGGTGGGGATCTTACTGCCCGGCAAATAGCGGGATAAATTAATAATAGAAATTTATTTATTACTTTCATGTTAGCGTCTTAAAACACCTGTTATAATGATTGTAATTAAATTCTTGGAGGCTAATTCTATGCTTGTAGATGTAAAAGCTTTTATTAAAGCTGCAGGTTTAACATGTATTTCATCATTAAGTGGAGATAACACGTTTGCTTATAATTTTGAAACAGTAAAAAACACTATCGCTACATTTTTTAAGAAGCTAAGATTTACCGTTTAATTTCATTTCAACCAGTAGGAAAAGAGTAATCACTTCCTACTGGTTTTTTTGTTTCAAGGAGCTGTTGTGACAGTATAGATAGAGGATATTATCATTGAGAAGAGAAGGTTTAAAGAAGGAGATGAATACGATGATTAACAATATAATTCCAAGTTTTTTAAAATTATGGGAAAGTGACGATTTAGAATTAGAAGTCCTTAATTAATACTATACTTCGCATCCGGTTGATTATCGAAATGAATAAAATACAATAGGGGGTAAAAATGATGAAGGTATATTTGAAAATAGTTATGTTATTTCTTACTTTTACATGCACATTTGCATTAGCAGCATGTAAAGGGACAGACGAAAAAAAGGAAGCAAATCCAGCCTCGGAAAATAATAAAAATGAACAAAGCAATTCTTCAGAAGAAAAGAAAAATCTTGAAGCAAAACCAAGTAATGAAAAAACAATAAAACCATCAGCTGAGCAAGATTCGAAAGATAGAACACTTAATCAAAAATCAATTAACCACGTTAAAGATTTGTTTGAACTAGCAAAAGAAGGAAAGGTACCTAATGTGCCATTTGGAGCCCATACAGGGGATATTGAAGAAATTGAAAAAGCGTGGGGGAAAGCAAATAAAACCGAATATGCAGGGAATGGAATGTACGCAACTTTTACAAATAAAAATGTTGTTTTCGGATTTAATAAAGGGTCACAAGTTTTTGATGTACGCTCATATCATGCAGAACTAAAATTGATTACATTACAAGAAATTGAAAAAGCATTAGGAAAACCATCTTCAGTTAAAGAGAATGGTGAAGATAAAATATATGTATACAAAGTAAATAACCAGTATGAATTGAAATTTGTCATTCCAAAATCGACTGGTAAGGTCGATCATATTTCCGTATTTTCGCCAGAGGATAGTATTAATAAAATGGCAGGATAAGAAATTAAGTGATTTCAAAAACACCTCACTTTCTTGAAGTGAGGTGTTTTTAGTTGTAAACAAGGAACGTCTCCTGTCATATAAAACATACTTTCATATGCAAAATACTTCACTTTTGTTTTTTAATATTCATCCAATAAGAAATATTGATCTACTGAAAAAGTAGTAACCTATAAATTATGTGTAGGATGGTTCACGATTTTTTTACGTTCCAAACTTTGAACAAATAGCGCTTGAACAATACCTCCAACTAATAAGAAGCTAGCACAAATATAAAACAGTATACTTCCATTTAACTTACTTAATATAACTGCACCAATAATTGGTCCACACGTTCGAGATATATCCCAGTGTATACCGTAAATTGAAAAATATAAACCACGTTTATCATGAGGTGCAATTTCTGAAACGAATCGTAATAAATGGTTTAGAGCAATACTTTCTCCAATGACTAAAAAGAGTAAGGTGAAGAATAACGACAATATCGTCGTTGAATAACTAAAGCCAACTGCAGCTATTGTATAGCAGGCGTAAGAAATAAGGATGATTTTCGCCATAGAAAATCGTTCAGACCATTTTACGAGGAAGATTTGTAGAATGATTTCCAAAATGGCTTTGCATGTTGAAATAAATGCGAGTATGAATACGAGATTAGGAAATACATGTTCTGCAAAAATACGATAATTCGTCTCAGTTTGTGCATAAAAAAAGCTAATAGGAAGTGTAGAAACCATAAGACCGAATATGGCGTAATGTTTAAAAGCAAATTGCTTTGGTGAACTTGCCTCAACTGTTTGTTTCGACTTACTTATAGGTGGAACAGTTTCTGGGAGCTGGGTCCAAACAACAACGGCATATATCGTAAGAGTTACACTTTGCACGATAAATAAATATTCTGGGTGAGTATTATAAAAACTTGCACCGATTAAAGGGCCGACTACGGATCCGATTGCTCCCATCGTTTGTAGGAGAGCAAAAATTTCTGCTTGCTGCTCTTGTTTTGTTAAATCAGCAATTTGTGCACGTTGAGCTGGAATATATAAGGAACGGCCAATACCATTAATGACATATAACAGTGCAAATATAAAAACGGATTGAGCGAAAACGAAACTACCGATTGCAACACCTTGTAGTAATAATCCGAGTAACATAATCTTTTTTCGGCCATATTTATCAGTAATTCCTCCAGCAATAAGTGTAAATAAAATGTCTGAAAGTGGCTGTAATCCGAAAATTAGCATAGTTATTATTACATTGCCGTTTAACATTTTATTGACGTAAATAATCATAATGAGAGCTAACATAGATTCAGTCGTTCGGGTTAATAATTCACCACACAATCTAATAAAAATAGGTTTATTGTAACGAAGTAAGAGATAATTCAATATTAATTCCTCCTTTCTATATTGAAATGATAAGATGAAAGGAGAGTTGGAAAAAGGGTAGAAACTATAGGGAGGATTTTTCACCTTTTAGGGGGAGTATGATGTTTATTTTAGATCAATACATTGAACTATGGATTGCTTATGGAAAAGGAAAAAAAGAGGGAGAACGATTGGAAGTAACAGTGCAAAATATATCTGGTACATTATTTTGTACAGAGCGCAATAGTAAATTAATTATAAAAAAATTAGATGAGTTAAATTGGATTAAGTGGTTTCCAGGTCGCGGCAGAGGAAATCGGTCTAAGTTAATATTTCAAAAGCACCCGATATCTTTAATTTTAGATAGAGGAAAAGAAATAACGAAAAAAGGGGATGTGAAAAGCGGAAGTATATTTGTGGAACGCTATAGCTCACATTTTCCATCGGTAAAGGGAGAATATCATTCTTGGGTGGATTCAATATTTGGTCATAAGGTTGAAATGACATCTGAAGGGAGAAGAGATGTACTCCGGTTGCAAGTACAAATGAATTTAGATATCACATTAGATCCTGTATACGCTACAATGCGCTCAGAATGCCATATGGTAAAACATATATTCGACACACTCGTGTATGTAGACGGTAATACAAACATTATAGAGCCAAGACTTGCATTTCACTGGGAATATAATGACGCTGAAAAAATATGGACGTTTTACTTACGAAAAGGAGTTCACTTTCATAATGGAAAACAACTTACTGCACATGATGTTATATACTCGTTGAATCGATTTATGAAGCTGGAAAATAATGCACACGCATGGATGTTACAACACGTTGAAAGTATCCGTTCAGTGGATGACTACGTTTTCGAAATTCAATTACATACAGAAAATCGAATGTTTTTACATATGCTAAGTGCAGAACAGTGTTCTATCGTGAATGAAGATGAAGCAGGAGGGTTAATTGGAACAGGGCCTTTTCAATTATATAAAAGTAATGAAAATCTGTTCATTTTAGAAGGACATCCTTTATATTTTCGTGAAAGACCTTTTTTAGATCGTATTGAGTTGTGGAATGTAGAACAAGGTGTAAGTACATACGATGTTTTAGTAAAGGCGCAGTATAAAGATAAAGAAAAACATAATAAAGAATTGTCTCGGCTTGAGTCGAACGTGACATATATAACATGTAATCTTACGAAAGAAGGACCAATGCAAGATGCGTTATTTCGGAAAGCGTTATATAACATCATTCATGGTTATACAATCGTTCAAGAACTCGGCGGAGAACGTGGAGAAGTGGCAAAGAAACTAATATTAGCAAATGAAAGCATAGTAGATATTGACGAAGATATCGAAAGTTTAATTAAAAGGAGTACTTATCATAGTGAAGTGCTACAACTCTACACATTTACAGGACGAGATCATGTTGAAGATGCACAATGGATACAAAAAGAGTGTGCGAAGTACGGGATTCGTGTAGAAAATAATTTTCTTGAGATAGAAGAGCTATTGGAAGTAAGTACGATACAAAAGGCCGATATGATGCATGATAGTGCCACAATAAGTGAACGAATAGAAGATAGTTTATTATATATGTTTCTTACAAAAAATAGTTTTATTCATGGACAAAGCAGCATGGACTTTCATGAAAAGTTGTCTCCTTATTTTAGACAAGAAGAATTAGAGAAAAGAGTTACACTGTTACGCGATATCGAGGATACTTTGTTACGTCAAATTCATATTATTCCTTTATATCGTAATAAACAAGAGGTAAGTACACATGAAAAAGTTCAAAATATAATGATTAATTCACAAGGTTGGATTGATTTTTATAATATTTGGTTTAAATCTTGATATATAAGGGCTTTTGCACATTTTCATAAGATGTGTAAGAGCCTTTTTTGTATGTAGGAATAGGTTTGTTTTACACATTGTTACGCTACTTGTGATAAAAGTCTATTTACAGCGTAACAGTGTTATGTTACATTGTTGTCAGGAAGGAGTGTTATACAGTTGAGTACAGATTTAATTTCAAAAAAAGATTTATTAGAACTAACTGGTATTTCATACGGACAGTTATATAGGTGGAAAAGAAAAAATTTAATTCCGGAAGATTGGTTTGTACGAAAATCAACGTTTACAGGTCAAGAGACATTTTTTCCGAAAGAAAAGATATTAGAGCGTATCGATAAAATCCAAACGATGAAAGAGGATTTATCACTTGATGAACTAGCTAACATGTTTTCACCGAGTGTGAGAGAAATTCTTTTAACAAAGGAAGACATTTTATGCAAGGGAATTGCATCAGAACCAGTTTTACAATTTTTCATAGAACAAACGAATAAAACAGCAGAGTTTCAATTTGTAGACATTCTTTATGTGTACATGTTAGAAGAATTACTACAATCAGGAGAGATTAGTTTAGAAGAAGGAAAAATGGTCTTGCAAGTTTTACGTGAAAATTATGAAGCAATGAAACATAAAACTTGTGACTTAATCATCGTCCGAAAGTTAGGGATTTCTACATGTTTATTAGTTTCAAACGTGGACGATTTAATTTTTGAAAAAGGCACCAAAATCGTTTTACGCGAAGCGATTATGAAATATACCGAAGCATTAAAAACTAAATTGTTGTAGTGGAGGAGAAAGTATGCGTACAGATAATTTGATTATAAATGGTTACGGTTCATCGAATGGTGGCGAGTTTCATAAAGTGCAATTAAACGGAAAAGGAACTGTGAATGGAAATGTTGAATGTGAGCAATTTGAATGTAACGGTTACGGTGCAGTTACTGGCGATTTGAAAAGTAGCAGTGCACGAATTAGCGGATCTGGTAAAGTTGATGGCACAGTTCATGCTGAAACGATGCGAATTGATGGAAAAGCAACAATTACGCAAAATGTAAAAGCAAACAGTTTGAAAATTGCAGGAAAAGGTACGATAGGTGGAAATGTCACTGGTGAAGAATTTAAAGTCAATGGTCAAGCTACAATTGACGGTAATTGTGAAGTGGATACTTTTTCTTCAGAAGGACAATTTACAATCGGTGGTTTATTAAGCGCAGATGAAATTAATATAAATATTCACGGTACATGTCGAGCGAAAGAAATTGGTGGTCAAACGATTAAAGTAAGACATAGATCAGGTACATTTAGTAGGCTATTTAAAACAGTATTTGGCTTGCAGTTAGAAGCTGAACTATTAGAAGGTGACAATATCGATATTGATTATGCTCACATAAGAACGGTAAGAGGAAACAATGTTACAGTAGGAGCAAACTGTGAGATTGAACTGATTGAATATACCGGTGTTCTTACTGTTGATAAAAATGCAAATGTAAAAGAAATTAAGCAGGTTTAACGGAAGGGAGAAATCAGTATGGAACATCCACATAGTCTCACAGTAAATGGTTCTGGTAATTCAGCAGGCGGAGATTATAATAAAGTGAAGATTCGCGGTGAAGGAACAATTACCAATGATATGAGTTGCAATGAGTTTAAAACGTACGGAACGAGTGATGTACGCGGTAATGTGAAAGTGAAAAACTATGTCGTGTATGGAGATAACGAAGTACAAGGAAATGTAGATGCGGAATATGTAAAAGTATATGGTAATACACAAATTCATGGTGATGCTCATATTGAAAAAACAAAAGTTAGAGGTATGATAGATATTGAAGGAAAGTTTTCAGGTGATTTCGTAGATGTAAAAGGTGCTTTAAATGTAAAGGGAGATATTGAAGTAGAAGATTTATCATTAACTGGTGGTCTTGAAAGTGATGGATTACTTAATGCTGAAAATATTCAAATCTCACTTCGTTATGAAGGCAGTAAGGTAAGAGAAATTGGTGGTAAAAAGATTACTGTTCGTAAAAAAGCGAGATTTATTCCTTTTACTAGTCATGCTGGAAACCTCCAAACTTCGATTGTTGAAGGAGATGATATCTATTTAGAACATACGATTGCTGAAGTTGTAAGAGGCAACAACGTCACAATTGGTCCTGGATGTGAAATTAGTGTTGTAGAATATCATACTAGTTTTAATCAAAAAGGTAATGCAGTCGTAAAAGAACATAAACAAATATAAGTAGTATGAGGGAGAGCAAGAGATATGGTTGAGAAGAATAATAAGCTCGGCTTTGTTGTGGCGGGCTTATTGCTAGGTATTTTAATGGCATCGATGGATAATACCATTGTCGTAACGGCGATGGGAACAATCGTTGGTGACTTAGGAGGCCTCGAAAACTTTGTATGGGTCGTTTCTGCCTATATGGTCGCAGAAATGGCAGGCATGCCGATTTTCGGTAAGCTATCAGATATGTATGGTAGAAAGAGATTCTTTATTTTCGGTTTAATTGTCTTTATGATTGGTTCGGCACTTTGTGGTACTGCTGAAAATATTACACAGTTAGGTATTTATCGTGCCATTCAGGGTATTGGCGGCGGGGCATTAGTGCCAATCGCGTTTACTATCGTTTTTGATATTTTCCCACCTGAAAAACGCGGGAAAATGGGTGGTTTATTCGGAGCGGTATTTGGATTATCTAGTATTTTCGGGCCATTACTTGGCGCATATATTACCGATTACATTAGCTGGCACTGGGTATTTTATATTAACTTACCACTTGGCATTTTAGCACTTATTTTTATTACATTCTTTTATAAAGAATCACGCGTTCATAGGAAGCAAAAGATTGATTGGTTTGGTGCAATTACTTTAGTTGGTGCAGTAGTTTCTTTAATGTTTGCGCTTGAACTAGGCGGACAAAAATATGATTGGGATTCTAGCTTTATTTTAAGCTTATTTGGTGGATTCGCTATTTTAATCATCGCATTCATTTTTATTGAACGAAAAGTAGAAGAACCAATTATTTCATTTGAGATGTTTAAGCAGCGCTTATTCGGAATGAGTACAATTATTGCTTTATGTTACGGTGCTGCATTTATGTCAGCAACTGTGTACATTCCGTTATTTATTCAAGGTGTATACGGTGGTACCGCAACAAACTCAGGATTATTACTTTTACCGATGATGTTAGGATCAGTCGTAACAGCGCAGTTAGGCGGATTTTTAACAACTAAACTTAGCTACCGAAACATTATGATTATTTCTGCGGTTATTATGCTAATTGGACTATTCTTATTAAGCACGTTAACACCAGAAACAAGTCGTGCATTATTAACAGTTTATATGATTATTATCGGATTTGGAGTCGGTTTCTCATTCTCTGTACTAAGTATGGCAGCTATTCACAACTTCGGTATGGAACAGCGCGGGTCTGCGACTTCAACGAGTAACTTCATTCGTTCGTTAGGAATGACACTAGGCATTACAATCTTCGGAATGATCCAAAGAACAGGTTTCCAAGATCAATTAGAAGAAGCATTTAAAGGGATGAGCGGGGGAATGAATACAAACGCTTTAGGGGATTCAAGAGCTATTCTATCAGAATCGGCAAGATCTCAAATCCCTCCGCAAATATTAGATAAGATTATTGACGCTCTTTCTAGTTCAATTGTTCAAACATTCATGTGGGCATTGGTACCAGCTGGATTAGCATTCATATTCATTTTCTTTATGGGAAATGAGCGCATGGTAATTAAGAAACAACAAACGAATAAAAAGAGTGAAACATCAAAAGCATAATGAAAAAGCTCCTTTCTAATTGGAAAGGAGCTTTTTCGTATGTACGGATTTAGATTAGCCTTCGATAATTTCGTATTCTTCGTCTGCTAATAGTAAAATTTGTGTTTTCTTACCTTTGTTTTGAACTTCGATTACATCGTAAGCACCTAAGTCTCTTACTTTGCTTTGAGAAGCGTTAACCATAACTTCAATAGAATCAATTAAGATATCTTCTTCAATGTATGATTCAGGCAATGCCATATCTTCAGTATCTAATACACATGCGTATAGATTTTGTAAGTTTTCAGCAGTTGGGTTTTGTTCCTCAACATCAATGATGTTTTTTACTGCTTCCATATTTTCCTCTTTTGCTTGGTATACTTTAATTTTAGCCATTGTTTTAATCTCCTTTATAACGTAATCGTAGAGGCTACACCTTATTATAACGTTTTTTTCATGAAAGATGAAATTGTTATATGTATTTATAGTAAAAATTATGTGTCCTTACTCAAAAATGGTGTGATTTCCATATAAATGTACGATTAGGTAACGATATTGCTACGTTAACGTTATATTGTCCAAGCTTTTCTTATTTTCTTCTCATATATATGTAGTAGCAATTCTATATAGAGAAGGGATGGAGTGTAAGTGGGGTGTGAACCGAAACGTAATTGTGGGTGTTGCCAAAATAGTATATGTGAGTTTTTACAAAGTCTAGAACCGTATACTAAAGTTGAAAGTATCATAATAGAAGGAAACGAAATTGCTGTATCTTATTTTCTTTCATTTAATAAGAAAACAGGTATCGTATCATTCGTACAAGAAGACAATGAGGTTATATTTGTCGATTGTTCAAAGATTGATGCAATTCGAATAGGGAAAGTATGTAGCTGCAAAACAAAAGTTAAATATATTGAAGAGGACTTTAGCTTGCTAGGAAATGTTTGCCCGCATTGTTTAACAGAGGGGAGTACAATCTTTTTCGATTTTAACAATCCTGAATTAAATGTGTCTTTCCAAGCAACAACAATTAATCCACCTAGATGTACTGAATTTACAGATGATCTCGGGAATGTAGTAAAGCAAATTACTATAGTAGGTGAGGCGAGAGTTTCTAGAGATTTTGTTCAAGTACCTGAACTGGTAGGTTTTCGATTACTTTTATCACATCCAGCTGGAGACCCTTTAAACTACGGATTATTATTTATTAATTTTCCTGATACGATTTTTATTTTTATATTGGCATCAAGCGGATACCTTTCCATTTCGAACTGTTTAAAAATAGAGGGCGGAACTGGTGATGCCGAAATAGAAGAGATGAAAAAAATGATAGAGGATGACGTTAACACGTACAAATCAGTTGTTAAATTGACTAAAGTATATAAGAACGGTGAGACGGAATCTTTTATTTATAAAAATGAGTTATAACACATGTATTTAAATGCACCCTCAAACTATTGTTGAGGGTTGTTACATAATTAATTATGTTGGTCCTTCAAACCGTTTGTTAACGGGTAAGAAATATATTTATTGTTGACTTATTTTATATGTTGATCATTTCATAGTTAGTAGATGTTATAATCATTTTATGTTTACTGATATTTTATAAATATTCGAAGTTTTAATTTAATAGTCAATTGCTTTTATGATGAACAGGTGGGTATGTATATGAATACGAATTATGGAGCGCTCATGAAAATGTTAAGAGTAGTTGATTCTAAAGAAGGCGGGAATGTAAATGATATATGAAGCGAATATACATACAAGAAAAAAACTAGTTTCTATGTTTGAGGATTTCAATAACGTTGTTTTACTTTCTTATTTACAAGGGCATATGGGTACTGCTTGGGTAAATGATCTTGAAAATCCAAAAGTAGCACAAGTTACGGTAGGGATTTTTACATTTTACGCTGGAGACCCAAATACGAAAGAAACAGAAGAGTTATTACGTAATATTCCAGAAAGAATTTTAGTTATCGTAAATAGTGAAGAGTGGAAACAACGCTTAGAAACATTCCATGAAAGAAAAATAGATAAGTTTTTACGTTATAAATTCAAACGAAATCCAGAAGTTTTTAATCATTCAAAATTAAAATCTTTTATATCAGCACTTCCAAAAGAATATGAGTTAAGAAGAATAGACGAGCATATCGCAAATAGCCCTACATTACATAAGATATCTGAAGATTTCACAAGTCAATTTCATTCGGTAGAAGATTATATAAACCGTGGTATAGGTTATAGCATTTTATATAACGGAGAAGTTGTATGCGGTGCATCCTCGTATAGTATTTATAATGATGGGATTGAAATTGAAGTTGCGACTGATCACAATCATAGAAGAGAGGGCTTGGCAACTGTAGTAAGTGCAGCTCTTATATTGGATTGCTTAGAAAATGGAAAGTATCCAAACTGGGACGCAGCGAATACTACATCTGCTAAACTAGCAGAAAAGTTAGGATATGAATTTGATAAGGCATATGATACTTATTTTGTGGATAATAGATGAGTGAAGGAGTTACATACTAAAAAATAAATGCGCCCTAGTACGTAAGTCTAGGGCGCATTTATTAGTTGGTAAATATCTTCATAACAATCATATCATATTTTATCTTTTGAATGTTTGGAATTAAAGATATTTATGTGACTTTTTGAAAAAATAAAAGAGCAGCTAGCAAAAGCCAACTGCTCCCCTCTCAGGAGGAATGGAGAAATACAATCATATTATCTATAGTATTGACGGAACATAGAGTTTTAATCAAAGCCCGATTGGTGAGGGGTTTGATTAAAACTCCCACTGATTAAAGTTTCACTTTATTATATTTACAATTTAAATAGTAGAACGTGTTTATCGTAGTTCTCCAAACACCAATTATATTTTTTTAGAATAATTGGATGGACTGCTTCTGTCGTAGTATCGACTTCAGTATATCCATATTTCTTATAAAAGTTTTCTAATTCCTCAAAAGGAAGACAATATACATTTTGTATTTGTGATTTTTTCGCAGTTTCTACTAAAAATGAAACAAGCTCACCAGCTAATTGAAGCCCTCTAAATTGAGGCAGAATAAAAATCCCGCCCATTTCTAAAGTATCTTCATCTATTTGGACTAATCGGCCAACACCTGCATACTCGTTGTTATATGTAATAATTGCAACTTTATCTCTTTTTAAATCACTTCGTACAAATCCTATTGAGTCATATTGATTATTAACCCATTCTAAATCGTTAGATGTGGCCAATTGAATACTCATATACATCCTCCTTGGAAATACTAGCGCTTTCTTCATTATATAGAACATAACATACTATATCAAAGGAACCTTGAGGTAGCCCATTTGTTTAAGTTATTAGTTAAAAGTGTGGGGTTGCTGGCATTGAAATGATGGCTTCACCAAACATAGGATAATAATCTTGTGAATTTAGTGTTACATAGTCAAAATAAAAATTAGTTCATGCGTTCGGTAATGCACGATGGTTTAAGTGTAGAGAAGATCATAGGGGTATTTTAATTAGTAGCTACTGTATTCATTGAAGTTATTAAGGAAATGTCGTAATCCCTAGCCTTAGTGATACAAATCATATTATGGTTTAGTAAAAAAACTCTTCCTGAAAAAGAGGGGGATTAAAGATAAGAGCACTTCGAAAAGTGCCCTTCAGTAAACGACTACTTATTCTAAAAAGAAAGGATGCAATATATTATATGAAGTTTAGTGTATTTAAGTATGGGTCTTTTATATAAAAGTTTTATTTTGTTCCGAATAAAAAGGCGGTTGTTTCCGCAACCACCTTTCAGTAAAACAAAGCACTTTTTATGAAATAAATTATGGATGGTCCCTAAAAAAGGTTATAGGATATACCCAC
This sequence comes from Bacillus sp. TE8-1, assembly GCF_008368855.1. Classification (NCBI taxonomy): domain Bacteria; kingdom Bacillati; phylum Bacillota; class Bacilli; order Caryophanales; family Bacillaceae; genus Bacillus; species Bacillus sp. TE8-1. The sequence goes on from NZ_QPET01000036.1 coordinate 109,373, forward strand.
ATTTTTATAACTAAAGTGACGAACTCAGGTTATAAGGAAGGAACAATTATATTGTATGAAATCTATTCTAGAGTAGTCACAAAGAAAGTTGTCTTCTTATTAGAAGGCAGCTTTTTTTATTAGAAAAAGAAGTAGAAGATTAAGTTACTTGTCCAAACAAATTTTAAAAAAATACATAAAATGCTATTAGTTAGTCAATATTTTAATATTGCTAATTTTTAAGACTAAAAGGGGTGATTTTATGTGTGAATGTGAAGTTTGTAGACGAAAGAAAAATCGGGATCCATTAAACCGGGAGTTTGAGCCGAAAAAACGAGTTCATGAGCCAAAAAAAGAGGATTGTGAGCCAAAAAAAGAGGATTGTGAGCCAAAAAAAGAAGATTGCGAATCATTAAATGATTATTCGTTTAGTAAAAATGCAAATTTTTTAGAGGCAGCTATACAAACAGATGAAATCGATCAAATTTCTGAGGAATATATTGAAATAGTTGATTCAGCAGATGTACAAGTTACTACTACAGATACAAAAGCTGCGCTATCTATCCAAGCGGCATTACAAGCAGCTATCGTAGTTGTAGTAAGTATTTCTATAGCAGATAGTGAAAAGGCAGATAAAATAACACAAGAATTATTTCAAAAATCAGCTATTAAACAAATTAATAGACAAAAAACATTTATTAAAAATTCTAGAAACGTAACCGTAACAACTACTGATACAGATATTGCAGTGAATATTCAAATTCTCCTTCAAATTTTATTAGCTTTATTAGTTAAACTAAACATTTTATAAAGTGTCTATCCTATTGATATTTAGCTATAAGTTTTCACTCTAAGTAAATGTTTTTTGTTGTAATACGTGGTACAAGCTTGGAGTTTTTATTATGACTGAATTAATATTCAAGATTAATGGTAAAGCAAGTGTGGAAAACTACAAATAAAGATAAAATACATGATTTAACAGTAATGAAACTTATATTTATGTGAAGTGAAGGAAAGCTGTCTTCTTATTAGAAGTCAGCTTTTGATTTTATTAGCAAAAAGAAGTGAAAATAGAAGATTAAGTTACTTGTCCAAGCAATTTTTATTTCATTACATATAATGCTCGTAGATATTTAAAATTTTTATAGAAAATTGATTGGAGTGAATATTGTAAATGGATGATTTAAACAAATTTTCTTCCTTTAAGTTTGATAAGGATCAAAAGAATATAATTATAGACCTTTTACTCTCAGATATTTTTAATAGGCATGGGATAAATGAAGAAAAATTAAAAAATTTATCACCAGAAAAAAAGCAGCAAATTAAAAGTATTGTTTCTGAAATACAATCACAAGTTAATAATTATTTAGATTGAAAGGGGGTGAACGCATGGACAAAACATGTCATTCAGATGAAAATAAAAAGTGGAGTGCATTAGATTCCTCAAATCCTCATCCATCTTTTAAAAATGCTAGCGTTTCAGAAGCAGCTGCGCAAGAAAGTAAAACGTATCAAATTTCTGAAGAATCTATTACAATTGTAGATTCAGCAGATGTAGAAGTTACTACTACAGATACAAAAGCTGCTTTATCTATTCAAGCAGCATTACAAGCAGCTATCGTGGTTATAATAAGTATTTCTATAGCAGATAGTGAAAAAGCTGACCGTGTAGCACAAGAATTGTTTCAAAAATCATCTATTAAACAAATTAATAAACAAGAAACTGTTATTAGAAATTCTAGAAATGTTACAGTTACGACTACGGATACAGACATAGCAGTAAATGTTCAAATTCTTCTCCAAATTTTATTAGCTTTACTAGTAAAATTAAATATTTTATAAAATGTTTAACTTGTTTTTATCTAGTGATTCTTACAGGTGAATATTCACTGTTTTAATTATAGTACAGGCTATAAATATTTATCATAACTGGACTAATATTCAACATCACCAAAGTATGAATGTAAACAAACAATGTGATGGAAAATAAAGTTTGGTTATTTTATGAAAATGTAAAAGCCATTTCCTTTATTGGATTTGGCTTTTCAATTTTAAACAGTATGAATTTGAAAAGATTATATTAAGATAAAGAATTAAAATATAATGATACAAAATACTTATAAAATTATTCGTGTTTTAGAAAAATAATAAGAAAAAGGTGTTTAAAATAGAATCATTTTCATTAACAGTTCAAGTTTTGAAGAATAGTGCATACAATATAAAGTGTTTTCCTTTCTTCATTTAAGTTTTACGTATATAATTTAAAAGTACTATTTTTATTTTATTATTTTATATTTATAACAGAATAGAGGTTTAAAAATGGGTGTTAAAATCATTACGGATAGTGCGGCGGATTTACCAGTAGAATTGCTGCAAGCATATGATATTGATTTAATTCCACTCCGTGTATATGATGAAGCAGAAACAGAGTATTTAGATGGAGTAACATTAGAGTCAGTTACATTATTGCAAAAAATGAGAGAAGGCGCTGTTTATAGAACGTCATTGCCTTCACTTGAAACGTTCCAAGAAAAATTTGTTTCTTATGCAAAAGAAGGTAATCCTTGTATATATTTAGCTTTTTCATCTGAACTGTCTGGTACATATCAATCATCAGTTGTCATTAAAGAGGAAGTAAAAGAAACATATGCTAACTTAGATTTAGAAATTATTGATACGAAATGTGCTTCGCTTGGTCAAGGTCTTGTCGTTTTAGAAGCTGCTAAAATGGCAAAAGACGGCGCATCAAAAGAAGATATTTTAAAGCGTGTTGATTTTCTAATGAGCCATATGGAACATATCTTCACTGTAGCTGACTTACAGTACTTAGTGAGAGGTGGACGTTTAAGTAAAGTCGCAGGATTTATCGGTGGTTTACTAAACATTAAACCGATCTTAAACGTGGAAGAAGGAAAACTTGTACCACTTGAAAAGGTACGAGGGAAAAAGAAAGTATTAAGCCGTATTGTTGATATTATGGAAGAACGTGGTAAAGACCTTAAAGGTCAAACAATCGGTATGACTCACGGTGACGATTTAGAAACAGCGGAAGCATTAAAATCATTAATTACGGAAAGATTTGGCTGTGAAGTATTTATCGTAAATACAATTGGTGCAGCAATCGGTGCACATACAGGACCTGGCGTTATAACGTTATTTTTCTTAAATGAAGTAGAGTAAAGGATTGATCTTTTGATCAATCCTTTTTTATTTTTTAATCTGTGATAATCGGTCGATATGGTATTGATGAAGATAAAATCTTTGAAGTTTTCCTATATCAAATGCAATCTTGTAGAGGGATTATTTTTTATATGTGTAATGATACTTAATGGTAGAAGAAAAGAGTATAAATAAGAATATATTTATAGGAATTTAAATATTTGAAGATATCGAAATTTTTCCATTTCATATATAATTGTGTGTGGAGAAATATCTGTAACTATTTGTAAAAATAGGAGGCGGCTATAAAAATGCAAGAAAGTGCTAGATGGGATTTAAATCGCTTGTATTTGAATGAGGATATTCTATTTCCGATTTTGGAGTTGAAAGAGCAATATTTTGTAACAAAAGATGTAGAGATTCTTTCAAAGCTTATACAAGCTATTGAAAAAGCAGAATACTATTTGTACTGTCGATCGGTTGAAGAAAGTGTTCCATCTGACCTTACTAAATTGACCGTGAAAGTGAAGGAACTAAAAAGTGAATTACAGCAAGTAATAAAACATAATGAAGTGGAAACTTCAGATAATACTAAGTTAATAAAAGATGAACTTAATGCGTGGGAAAATATGTACATACAATTACGGGATAGGATAGAAATAGAGCACAATAATAAACTATTATCCTTTGGACAAGCAAATACTATTGCAATGAATAGTGATAATGAAAAGGAAAGATTAGAAGTATTCGATTCATTAACATGTGCTTTACATAAGGAAAAAGAAATCTTTGCTACTGTATTAAATCAAGTAGGGAGATTGCGTAATGCAAAGAGTAATGAAATAGAAGATAGAGAGATTTTAACACAATCTTTTCATGCGAATGGCATTTCAGAAACTGTATTATTCCAAATGTGGAATGTGACAGAAGAAAACCTTGATAAATTAGTAAGTGCTTTAAACGTGTATAAGAAAGGGAAAGCTTCGATTACATGGCATGAACTTATGACAGTAAAGGAAAGTAATGAGGTCATGATTCCTTTTTCAGTAGCAGTACAAAACGTTTATGATGCATGTAAGAATATTGATCAAGAATTAGCAGAATTTGCACGTAATGCGATAGAAAGTGGATGGATAGATGCTGAACCGAGAGAGAATAAACCACCAGGTGGGTTTTGTGCTCCATTTTTCAGTGAGAAAGAATCGAGAATCTCCATGCGTTATGATGGGAGTATAGATAGTGTAAGAGTGCTCGCTCATGAATTAGGACATGCTTGGCATTTTTATAATATGAGTTTTGAACAATCTACATCTTTTTTAGATGATTATTTGCCGATGAGTACGGCTGAATCAGCATCTATTTTCTTTGAAACGGTACTCTTAAATTATCTAATTGAAACAACGGATAGTAAAGATATGAAAAAGTCATTACTTAGCTGGAAAATAAGAAATAGTTTTAATTATGTAATGGCAATACGAGCATCGTATCAGTTTGAAAAAACATTTTATGAAAAATGTAAAGAGGGTCCATTAAGTGCTGATGAAATTGAGAAATTATCTATAATGGCACAAAAAGAAGCTTATGGAAAAGCTTTAAGTGAATACCAGCCGTTTGTATGGATGAAATATATTCAATTTTATATAGCAGATGTTCCTTTTTACAATTATCCATACACGTTTGGATATTTAGTAAGTTTTAGTTTATTAGAAATAGCTCAAGAAGGTAAAAGTACTTTTCATTCGAAATATAAAGAGTTCTTACGAGAAACAGGAAAGGCTCCAGTAGAGGAGCTTATGAAAAAACATTTTGAAATAGATATAAGAAATTATGAATTTTGGAATAAAGCTTTTATTCAAATTTCTAAAGACATTGATGAATATTTGCAGCTTATATAAGGGGAGAGTATAGTGGATCAACAGTTTATAAAAGGTATACCTTTTTCAACTTTAGAATATGCAAAAGCTATAAGTTTATTAAAAGGTTGGGTACATGAACAACAAGAGAAACCAAGGTTTGTAGTAACTGCAAATCCTGAAATTGTTATGTCTGCAAAGGAAAATACGGAAAAATCAAAGGAGTTTAAAAAGATGTTACTATCTGCGGATTTAATAACAGCGGATGGGATTGGTGTCATAATTGGCTCGAAAATATTAAAAGGAACTTTGAAAGAACGTGTTACTGGGGCGGATTTAACTCACGATTTAATAAAATATTGTAACGACAATGAATATCGTGTCTTTCTTTTTGGAGCTGCGCCAGAAAGTAATAAAAAGGCATTAGAAAAATTAAATGAGCAGTTCCCAGGAGCACAATTTAAAGGACAGCATGGATTTGTAAATGGTGAAGAAATAGAAGAAATAAAAATGAAAATTAAGCAATTCAAGCCGCATTTATTACTTGTAGGACTAGGTTCACCAAAACAAGAAGAGTTCATTTATGAAAACATACAAACATTAAACGTTCCGCTATCTATTGGTATCGGGGGAATGATTGATATAATATCTGGTACTGTAAAAAGAGCACCGAAAATAATGAGGGATACTGGAACTGAATGGCTGTATAGGTTACTCTCACAGCCGAAAAGATTAAAGAGACAACTTGTACTTCCGAAATTTTTATTGTCGGTTATGTCAGAGAGGATTAAAGGGATTAATTAATAAAGGGGACTACATACATGAACAGAATCGGCATTATCGGAGCAATGCAAATTGAAATAGATTTACTTTTAGAAAAGCTAGTAATACAAGAAGAACAGACAATAGCGGGAATGCCATTTTATATTGGAGAATTCATGGGAACAGAAGTAATTATTGCACGTTCTGGTGTAGGGAAAGTAAATGCAGCTGCATGTGCGCAAACATTAATTCATAAATTTAATGTAGACTCTATCATCAATACGGGCGTTGCTGGTGGATTACATCCAGATGTAAAAGTTGGTGATGTAGTTATTTCAACGAATGTTACCCATCATGATGTAAGTAAAAATCAAATGAAAAAATTATTCCCGTTTCAAGAGGAGTTTATTGCAAGTAAGGAATTGATAGAGTTAGCACGTAAAGCATGTAACAGTAATAGTTCAAATATTCAAGCTCACGAAGGAAGAATTGTAAGTGGTGAATGTTTTGTTGAAGATTCAAAGTTAAAGGCAAAATTAATAGATGAATACGCACCTCATTGTACAGAAATGGAAGGTGCAGCAATTGGACATGTTGCCTACATAAATGATATACCGTTTCTTGTTATACGATGTATTTCTGACAGTGCAGATGATGAAGCTCAAGTTTCTTATGATGATTTCGCGAAAACTGCTGCGAATTATTGCTCAGAAATTATTATTGAGATGCTTAAAAATATATCTGGTAAAACTATAGTCCAAAAGGAGAGATAGGAATGTTACAAGCATTAATTTTTGATATGGATGGAACATTATTTCAAACAGATAAAATTTTAGAATTATCGTTAGATGATACTTTTGATCACTTAAGATCACTTCAATTATGGGATACGGTAACACCGATTGAAAAATACCGTGAAATTATGGGTGTGCCGCTACCGAAAGTTTGGGAAGCTTTATTACCGGACCATTCTATTGAAATAAGAGAACAAACAGATGCATATTTTTTAGATAGACTAATTGAAAACATAAAAAGCGGAAAAGGCGCTTTATATCCAAATGTAAAAGAAATATTTACATATATAAAAGAAAATAATTGTTCAATTTACATTGCTAGTAATGGTTTGAAAGAATATTTACGAGCAATCGTAACGTATTATGCTTTAGACAAGTGGGTGACTGAAACGTTTAGTATTGAACAAATACAATCGCTAAATAAAGGTGACTTAGTTAAAAGTATTATGAACAAATATGATATAAAAGAGGCAGCGGTAGTTGGTGACCGGCTATCTGATATAAATGCAGCGAAAGACAACGGTTTACTTGCAGTTGGGTGCAATTTTGATTTTGCGCAAGAAGATGAACTTGCTCAGGCTGATATAGTAATAGATGATTTAATAGAGTTAAAGCGGATACTGCCTGCTGTACAGAGATAAATAAAGTGTGTGCATTTTTTCCAAGTCCTATATGTCTTATTTTATGGAGGGAGTATGCTTAAAAATAATTTTAAAATTAGTAATATTCCTGCGATTTTATGGGGAGAGAAGAGTGAAAAAGTTTTTATTGCAGTACATGGAAATATGTCAAATAAGGAAGATATAGTTATTCAAATATTAGCTGAAGAAGCCAATCAAAAAGGCTATCAAGTATTAAGCTTTGATTTACCTGAGCATGGAGAAAGAAAAAATGATAACACTCCTTGCAAAGTACAGTTTTGTGTTAGTGAATTATCTATAATTATGAACTACGCAAAAGTACATTGGAAAGAAATAAATGTGTTTGCATGTAGTATGGGAGCGTATTTTAGTCTTTTAGCTTATCAAAATGATGTGCTAGAAAAGGCATTATTTTTATCACCAGTAGTTAATATGGAACGAATTATCGAAAATATGATGAAATGGTTTAATGTAACACCGGAGCTTTTACAAAAAGAAATGACTATAGAGACACCTATTGGTCAAAAGTTATATTGGGATTATTTATGCTATGTAAAAGAGCATCCTATTAGTACATGGAATACAGATACATATATTATGTACGGAGCTAAGGATGAGCTGTGCGAATTTGAAACTATTAACTATTTTACAAAAAAACATCGTTGTGAATTAGAAGTTATGGAGACGGGTGAACATTACTTTCATACTGAAGAACAGTTGAAAATATTTGAACAGTGGTTACACAAGCATATCAATTAACAAATTATAATTTAACTTATACCTGCTAGAGAAGAATGGTGAATTTATAAACTGATATTATATTTGAGAGACATTATAAATGTATATGTATTCATTTAAGTAAACAGGTGCTTTAGTTCAATAAGAATTACACAACTTTAAAGAGCCTTACCACACACTAGATTGTAGCAAGGCTCTTATATTTTCATAATAAAATTAATTAACTGTATTATCGATTTACATATGAAGTGAAGTATATGCATACTATGAATTAAATAAAGTAACAACCATAAAAATGCTCAGAATAAATGATTCTCGAGCATTTTTATGTATTTTCGTACTTAGGGGGAATGGACTTGAAAGATATACATATTCAACAAATAGAAAATTTAATGGAATATGAATTCAGTCATCTCGTTCAAGACAGTGAAGAAGAAGGGTTTAATTTCCTTATAAGACTAATAAATGAATATAAAAACAAAGTAAATGTATTCAATAAAACTGGAGAATGTTTATATGGTATTTTCCAAGGGGATATGTTAATCGGAGTTGGAGGTTTAAATAAAGATCCGTACACAAAAGACAATAAGATTGGGCGGTTGAGGAGATTTTATATTTCCAAGGATTATCGGCGTATAGGGTTAGGGAATTTATTATTAAATCAACTATTATGTCATGCGGAAAAGTATTTTGAAGTGATTGTTTTACATGCTGACACGAAGCAAGGGGATGTGTTTTATACTTCAAATGGATTTGTAAAAGGGGGATTATATAAGGGATCGAGTCACTACAAACTATTATAGAGATTGCTATCCAAAGAATAGCTACGGAAAGGTATTTTCGTTGATAAATCGATATATTTTAAAAATCCCTGATATATATGAAGGTGCGACCCTTATATTAAAAACAACTTTTATAATTTCATTTACCAAATTGTTATTATAAAAAAGAGCACCTTAGCTTTTAAAATTTAGCTTATAAGGTGACTCCTTTTCATTCAATTACATTTTAACCTTCATTTGTTTCAATAATAATCCTGGTTTACCTTTTACATAATAAAAATGCGGATTATTTTCATCATCATAAAGCATAATATAAGGCTTTTCTTTTAGTGGGAGTAGTATAAGTATTTCGTCTATTGTAGTGTGTAACCATTGATTAGTAATAGAAACCGGCTTAGATAAAGGGATTTTTATCATATAGCCATCTTTTGGAACGACATTTAAGTTTTTAAATGGACCAGTAATTGATTTAGCGTATTGAACTGCTTCTTTTTGGATTACTGGATCTAAAGATTGTTTTTGAATGACCATTTCTTTTTGACAATCAAATACTTCAATTTGTTGATTTGTATTTGCGAACGCATTTGTTGATAATAGAAATAGAAGAAGAGAAATGACCCCGATTTTTTTTATCATAGTACAACACCTCACCATTACTATCCCCTCAAAAGCTTTAAATATTTTTCTGTCACATTCATGTAACAAAGATGTTGTATGATACAATTGGTTTTTGTTTAAAAGCAATGGAGGAAAAAATATGAAAGTTTTAATTGCAGATGACGAACAAGATATGTTAAGGATTTTAAAAGCTTATTTTGAAAAAGAAGGATTTGAAGTTTTTTTAGCAAAAGACGGGGAGGAAGCACTTCAAATATTTTATGATGAAAAAATTGATTTAGCTATTTTGGATTGGATGATGCCAAAACATAGTGGTATTACTGTCTGTCAGGAAATAAAAAAGAATTCAAGCGTAAAAGTATTAATGCTTACGGCGAAAAGTGAAAGTGAAGATGAATTAGCAGCGCTTCAAAGTGGGGCAGATGAGTACGTGAAAAAACCATTTCATCCAGGAGTACTAATTACGCGAGCGAAAAAACTTATTCAGCATGATGATATTATTCAAGTACAAGATGTAAAGATAAATTTCGCCAAAAATAAAGTATATAAAAATGATATAGAGTTAGAAATTACAAAAACAGAGCTCGAATTAATAAAATGCTTTTTAAATCATAAAGGAACAATTTTAACTCGTAAAAAATTGCTAGATATTGTCTGGGGATTTGACTATTTTGGAGAAGAGAGAACGGTTGATACACATGTAAGAAGGCTACGTAAAAAAATTGGAGAAAATATTATTAAGACGCATCGTGGGCTGGGTTATAGTTTGGAGGAACAAAGTGAATAAACTTGGGAAAAAGTTATTTTTAAGTATTTCTGCAACTGTTATTCTCATCTTTATGATTTCATTATTATTCATTAACAATCTCTTACCGAACTATAATATTTATAAAACACGTGAAAACTTAAATAAATTTACAACACAAATACAAAATACAACAGTGGAAAATATAGAGGATGTTATTCATACAATTGAAAGTGAAAATAACGTTACAATTGCGTATACGCCAATTAATCAGTCGGAAGATGCTATGAACGACGCGTTACGCATGCAACTTACGAAAAAGAAAGTAACGTTAAATAAGCTTTGGATTACGAAAGACGAAGTTATGAAAGTGAAGACGGAAGGGCAATCGAATAAACTGTACGATCAAGGAAAGGTAAAAGCGAGTTTTTTTGCTAAATATATTGCGAAAGATGATACGATAATTTTAATTGGGACTTCCATTGCGAATTCAAATGAAATTATAAATACGTTAAATACATTTTACTTATATATCCTATGTTTCTCGCTCCTTCTTATTATTTTACTTGTGTGGATACTTTCAAAAATAATAACGACACCACTGAAAGAGTTAAGTGATGTGGCTCAGGATATTTCACATTTGCAGTTTAAAAGAACGAAAGTGAAAACGAATGATGAAATAGGAGAGTTGGCCAATAGTATTAATATCATGAGTGAAAAACTACATGAAGCACATCAAGACTTAACTGATCGTAATGAACATTTAAAACGATTTATGGGTGATGTAACGCATGAATTAAAGACACCGATCGCATTAGTAAAAGCATACTCTATGGGGATTAAAGATGGATTAGATGATGGGACTTACGTAGATACAATTATTAAACAAACAGATCAAATATCAAACTTAATTGAAGAACTATTACGATTTTCTAAACTAGAAAGAGATATTTTACAAAAAGAAGAATTCCCCATTGAATCACTGGTCCAGAGTATATTAGATAAGCATCAGATTGAACTGGATTCGAAAGAAATTAACTTGCAAGTAAATTGTAATGCGGGCAATACAATCGTTTATGCAGATTTAAATAAAATGAGAATGGTGTTTCGAAATTTAATTTCTAATGCGATAAAATATACAGCAAATCAAAACATAATAATTACATTAGAAGATAGAAATAAAAGTATATATTTCCAAATAAAAAATGGCATTCCTACGGATAAAATTAAGAATATCGAGAAAATTTGGGAGCCTTTTTATGTACTAGAATCTTCTCGTAGTAAAGAAAAATCAGGTACAGGATTAGGTTTAGCGATAGTGAAAAGTATTTTAGAAAGGCATGGTTTTGAATATGGAGTTTCCTCTATAGATGGAGAAATTCAATTTTATATAAATGTGAAAAAGGACTAATGAAAATATTAGTCCTTTTTGCAGCTTTAGAGATTAGCGATATAGGATGAATCACCATAATTTTCAAAATTGATGTATTAAATGGAGAATTAGCAAATGTTCTACTTTCATTAAATTCACGTGAAGTTCACAGGAAAACGTTATATTTACATAGTTATATTTGAATTTAATGAAGTGAGGTATTCAGATTTGAAAAGAAAGAAATTAGTAATTGGTAGCATTTTAATGGGTATGACGTTATCTTTATCTGCATGTGGTTCATCAGATAATATTGTAACGACAAAATCAGGAAGCATTTCAGAAAGTGATTTTAACAAAAAATTAAAAGAAAACTACGGTAAACAGAATTTATCTGAAATGGTAGTAGAAAAAGTATTACATGATAAATATAAAGTTACGGATGAAGAGGTAACGAAACAACTAAAAGAATTAAAAGACAAGATGGGCGATAATTTTAATACATATATGGAATCCAATGGTGTGAAAAATGAAGATCAGTTGAAAGAGAAATTAAAGCTTACTTTTGCTTTTGAAAAAGCTATTAAAGCAACCGTAACGGAAAAAGATATTAAAGATCATTATAAGCCAAAGCTTCAAGTTAGCCATATTTTAGTAAAAGATGAAAAGACAGCAAAAGAAATTAAAGAAAAATTAAATAGTGGCGAAGATTTCGCGGCATTGGCTAAACAATATTCAGAGGATCCAGGTTCTAAAGAAAAAGGTGGGGAACTATCTGAATTTGGACCTGGTATGATGGTGAAAGAATTTGAGGATGCTGCGTATAAGTTAGAAGTTGGTCAATTGAGTGAACCTGTTAAATCTTCTTTCGGATATCATATTATTAAGCTAACGGATAAAAAAGAGCTTAAACCGTATGAGGAAGAGAAAGAGAATATTCGTAAAGAATTAGAACAGCAACGTATACAAGATCCTCAATTCCATCAACAAGTTACTAGAGAACTGCTTAAAAATGCAGATATAAAGGTATCTGATAAAGACTTGAAAGATACCTTTAAAGAGTTAGAAAAATAATAAATGGAATGTAAGGCAAGCGATAGAAATATCGGTTGTCTTTTTCTCTATTTATCCCGCTATTTGCCGGGCAGTAAGACCCCACCTCAAAATTCAGCGAAAGCAAAGAAGTGGCCCTGCTGATCGTAAACGCCCAATTGGTGAGGGCTGAT